>JAPPBX010000085.1 GCA_026702755.1 Candidatus Poribacteria bacterium
ATACCTGTCATCTCTTGATGATTACTGCCTCCTTGATAACTCTGATAAATATCAGCCAGTTATAAATCTTACGATCGATACATACCATCTGGCATGAAGATTTTGGCTGTTGGTGAAGTGCTTTTCGCGTCAACTGCCAGCCAACGCCATCGTTCAACAGATAACGGACAAACCTGGACAGAGCTTTCAGGAGATGGGAATCTGTTCATGATCGATAGTCTTCCAGTTGTGGCTGTAAACAAGACGACGTTTTACAAAGTTAGTCCGTTTGGGATTCGTCGCACAACTGATGGGGGGAAATCGTGGCAGTTACTTATAGATGGGATGGCTGGGACAAGGTTGAAGGATTTAGTTACGTTCAACGATAGATTATACGCGCATAATGGTTATGCGGTGTATCAATCAACTGACGAAGGGGTGTCTTGGAAAAAGATCTCAATTACCGAGAGGTTTACTGGGCAGGTGACTACAATTACGACCTCATCATCAAAACCGGAAAGCGCGCGTATCTCCCACTCCTTTAATTCAAAATTGGTAGTTGATGACAATAATCTTTATCTTATTTCACCTGAAACTAACAATTTGCAAATTTCCCGCGTATCTACAGATGACAATATACGCAGTCCCATTCAAGGCATACCCGCTTCTGATGATAAAGCATTATCTCGTAAGTTCCGAGCAGATAGCGAGGCAGCGAAAAAGACTCACTTATCTGAGGGTTCTGAAAAAGAACATCACGCAGTCGTATCAATCCTTCCACCTCCTATACGTGGGAAGGACGGGAAAACCAGAATGATCGTAGTCTGTAACGATGTGTTCTATGCTGAGCACAGACGTACGCTTTTTAAGTGGAGACTTGGTGCCCCGGAGTGGATAAGCACAGGATTAACAGACATGAGCCAAGAGTCTTATAACAACGACAGCCAGGATCTCAAATTAGCGGTGTCGGGAGAAACTATCTATGTCGGGAAACGCGATGGTAAGTTGTTTCAGTCGCTTGATGGAGGGAGCAGCTGGAGAGATGTTACGCCAAGCCTACCGCTTCACTTTACCCGTTTCACGGAGATAATCTTTGCAGATTCAACAGTTTATGTCGCAACAGAAGAAGGTGTGTTGAGTTCAGAAACTGGCGCATATTGGCGCGTACTAACCGATAGTGCGGGTATGCGTCCTATCATAGACAGGTTTGCTGTGGAGGGTCCTACAGTTTATGGTGCTGGCAATGTTGGCGTCTATCGCTTGGATACCGGTAATCAATGGAAGCAAGTTTCTTCAGAAGCACTCGGTGAGACTGCTGCTCTTGCTGTCATTAACGATAAGTTGTATAGTGCTATCAAAGATCGCGGGATATTTCACATCTCGCTTGCAGAAAAATAGGCAACGCCACATCACGCGTCGTCCTAAACATTGAACCGACATCAGTAGTAGCGCGGACAAAAAACGTAGCAAGACCGCCCAGCTTTCCCTCTTCCGGTTGAATTTTTTGAGAAAACATCTGAAAAGAAAAAGTTTGACTTTGCTGACAACAAGTGGTATATTATATACAACTTGCGAGGTAGCGGATTTACCTCCGCTTGCACCAAGTGCTGAGTTCAATCGCAAGTGATCCCATGTTGATAGCAAGTAAAGATCGCTCCATGTTGGGGGTGAACATATATGACACGTATCACAAATGAACGGATTGCTACTGATGGTGTGTCCGAACGATCCGTTGAACACACACAGAAACCTCGGTTTATTGACATAGTAGATTCCGTCTTTGAAGAAACCTACACCGCCCATGTAACAAAAAAGTCTACCGGATGGCGCGGATGGATTCCGGATGTTCCAGAAGTCGAGTGTGAAGGAAAGACAAAAACAGAACTGTTGAAACGTCTCACAGCACAACTTCGTGAAGCCTTAGGGGCTCGCGAGGAGGCTTGGGATAAACAACTTGAAGAGGATATAAAAGCCGGAAAACTGGATCATCTACACGAGGAAGCACTCGAAGAGATAAAGGCTGGAAGGGTTATTGATTTATAAGACAACCCGTAAGTTTTGGGATTATTATCGCAGACTTCCACGAGACATTCAAAGACGCGCAGACAAGCAATTTGAACTCCTAAAGCAAAACCCTGACCATCCTTCGCTCATGTTAAAGAAGACTCAGCAGGGCACTTATTGGTCCGCAAGAGTTAATGATGACTATCGAGCCTTGGCAATTGAACATGAGGGCATTTTAACTTGGGTCTGGATCGGAAAACATGGTGAATATGATAGACGAATCTGATAAGCACGCCGTCAGGTTCCACATTTTTTTACATTCGCACGAAACACGTGGATCTGGCCCAAGCCTAAAGACTTGAGATTGTTAAACAAATCCTTTCACATCTTACAGAGCGACAAGGATAACTGTCAATTCATCCCCGCGAGCCAGTGTTAGCGAAGCTCGACCTGACGCAGCAGATTCGGCTTCTGCCGTGAGATTTTCAGCCATTTCCATAAATCGTTAGGGAGCAGTTCCAGTAATAGATTCACTTCCAAGTTGCATCCTGCATCAAACTGGCTTGAAGATTGAAGAGTTGCGCGTAAAGTCCGTCAGTTTTCATCAACTGCTCATGTTTCCCTTGCTCTGTTATCTTGCCATTGTCTAATACAATAATCCAATCGGCATTGATGGTTGCCGCTAATCGGTGCGTAACGAAAAGCGTCGTCACGCCGGACATCATTTCCTTTAGTTTCATGAACAATTCATATTCTGCTCTCGGATCAAGCGCAGCCGAGGGTTCGTCGAGCATGAAGAAACTTCCCTGCTTTGCCAATGCTCTGGCAAGCCCAACTTTTTTCCATTGTCCGCCGGAAAGCTCTGTGCCACCAAACTCTTTTGATAAAATCTCAGAAAGTGTATTCGCATCAATTTCCGCGGATGGCGCAAAACCCGCTTCGTCCAAAACTCGCACGACATCCCTATCAGAGCCTTGACCGAGTAGTACATTCTCAGCAAGCGTCAAGGCATACTGGCTCGAATCTTGAAATAAGACTTTCGTATGTTTGAACCATTCTGAAGTGTTCGCAGAAGAAAGCGGAACCCCATTAACGAGGATTTGCCCTTCCGTTGGTGGATATAATCCGACTGCCATTTTCGCGATTGTGCTTTTACCGGCAGCATTCTCGCCAACAAGTGCTGTCATCTTGCCCGGCTGCAACTCAAGGTTAATATCTTTGACAGCGAACGCATCGGATCCCGGATACTTAAACGAAACTCCTTCAAAGGTAATCGTCGGCATCTTTCCGTTCTTGAGAAGATCGGGCATTTGTGAGGTGCTGCTTTCGCTTGCCTCCACGGGGACTTCCATTTTCAGCACTCTTCGGATGCTCAATACATACAATCCATGCTCAAACAGCGAAGAAACCCCAACAAAAACCCGATACGCAGTGCTCTGCGTGCTGTTAACAGCCTGAATGTACATGGCTATCATACCGACGGTCACTGTGCCAGCCTCAATTGATTGCAAGGTCATGAACAGCACAAGGACAAAACCTGCTGCCATACACAACCCACCTGAAATTTGATAAACCATTCGCTTAAGACTTTGGCGACGCTCCGCGGTGAACCAAGTCCTAAAAACTTCGCTGTATTTTTCAAAGATCCAATTCATCGCATTCCAAATACGGAGTTCTCTACAGGTCCCTCTACCTGACCAGATCCCTGATAAAAAACCCATTTTTCTTCGGAGAATTGACAATCTCTCGGTCAGTTCCCAACTCTGTTTGATAATGTGTTGATCCAAAAGAATATATGGGAGCATAATCGCAACGACGGCTACCGCTAACCAAGGGCTTAACTGACTCAGTAGTACGAACATCGACCCAAACATGACTAAATCGCTGCCTAAATTAATAGTCGCCGTAAAGATTTGTGGGATCCGGTCCTTTGTGCCGTTCGCCATTTCCAAATTATTATAAATCTCCTCGGATTCAAGCGAAATATAGGGCAGTTTTGAGGTCTTTTCCATCAGATCCATCGTAATATCATTCAGGAGGTGGTTCGACAGGATACCGCCAAGCCAACCCCGAAGCGGCATAATAATCCGCTGCACCGCAAAGAGACCCCCTTGAAGCCCAAACACAAGACCAACCTCTCTAAGCGTTGCTGTTCCTTGAACATAGTCAACTGACCGGTCAACAACTTTACTAAAAACGTAAAGGCTCGCAACGGGTTCAAGACTTAAAATCAAAGCCGTGAAGATCATAGACGTAGCCAAGAAAAAATGTCTGCGCAACACGATCCCTAATACCCAGAAAATCGCTATGAGTCGACGCCAGACATTCGTACTTTCCATGGATACGTTCCTTACACTTTAGGTAGATGGATACCTATCAAACATAGTGCGACTCAACGGAAGTAAAACCCAACGTAATACGTGCCTCACTTCTATCTTTAAAAAATAAGAAGCAAGGCACGAGAAACTTGCTAATCCTTACAGTGCATGGTCTTCTGGACGGACACCCTTTGTAAAGGTACCGAAACCGAAGAATGTCGGTGCATAATCGCCGACATAATCGACAACGCTTTTATCGGGAATAGCGTCCTCCATCCCCATGCACCAATAACAGCCATTGACGAGCAGACGGCGCAGTCCTTCGCTCTCCAGATCAACAGAGGCACCCATCGTCGTGTTCAAGACGCGTGAGGTGTTCCCTTCATCGCCGGTATAGGTTTTAATCCACACCATCGGCATTGTGACGGTATCCGGTTTTGGCGCATCTGTAGGTTCCATACCGACCAATACCTGTCCATGGATAAGCACTTGAGAATCGCCCGTCAAATCATTAATGCCGTAGACATCAGACGGACCCCAAACATCGTCAACACCTTTGAGAATCGGGTGGTCCTGCATCGCTTCGTCAATCACACCGCGCGCGCTCTCTTTACCGTGATGTCCGTGGTGATTGACCCACGTCTCGCCAAGCACCTGCCTGCCATACCCACCTTCAAAACTCTCACTGTTAAAACTATATTTTGCATACGGACTCTCAAGGTCACGGCTATAACTGAAAGCGTGTGTCGCTGTGCGGAGTCCCATCACGGGTTTGCCAGCATTCGTATAATCAACGACGTACTTCATCTGTTCATCGGGTAGCTCACGGAAACGCGTGAACAATACCATCATATCCGCTGATTCTAAATGGTGGAGTCCCGGAATATTGGTCTGGACCTCCGGATCAATTTCACCTGTGTCCGGATCAATAGCAAATAGCACCGTGCATGTAAATCCGTGGTGTGTGGCTAACACTTTCCCCAACATCGGCAATGCCTCTTCGGAACGATACTCTTCGTCACCACTGACGAGAACAATATGCTTGCCCGTTCCAGGACCTTCGTTTCCTTCGTAAACAACCCATTCGTTTTTCATCAAAAGATATACTCCATAAAATAAGATTTTGCATCAGTATAGCACATTTTTCTCCGAAAGTCACGCCGAATCTGTTGGCAGAGAGTCAAATCTTCCGTACATATTATAGAAAAATTTTGACAAATGTCTGAAGTTACCATAAAATTAAAGGGAAGGCTCAAAAACACTCTCTAAAACGGACCGACAATCTGTAGGAGAACTCGTCCATGCACTTAACCCCTCAACAGCGAGACGATTATAAAGAACAAGGTTTCGTAGTAATTCCCAATCTCTTTAGTCCAGCCACGGTAACGTCAATGCGCGAACATTACATGAAACGTCGTGCAGAAGGCCCGAAGCCCGGTGACTCCGGCGGCACAACCGACCACGCCGATGATCCAAATCATCAATTCCCGCGCATGATTAATATGCACAACTGGGACGAATTAACCCAAGAATGGGCAGCGGATACCAACCTACTTACCGTTACGGAGCAACTGATTGATGATACGCCAGTGCTTTTACAAACAATGCTCTACTTCAAACCGCCCGGTGCACGAGGTCAAGCACTACACCAAGACGAACAGTACATCACAATAGATCCGCTCATTGGTGTTTGGGTCGCATTAGACACATCGGACGAAGACGTTGGACGCATGGTGCTGATTCCACGTTCCCATCAATATGGACTACTCCCTGTTGAAACAGCGGACACCACTATTTCGTTTACTAACGTACAAGTCGTCAAACCGGAAAACGTTGAAGAATTGGGAATTGACATGTCACCTGGTGACACGCTCTTCTTTGATGGCAAGGTCATTCACGGTTCCTACAAGAATAAAACAGATGACCGGTGGCGGCGGAGTTTTATATGTCATTACATGGGTGAAAATTCACAAAGGTTTGAGCCAGATGAAGGAACACACGTCTCACACCTGAAAAAATAGTTTGTTCACGCTGAAATCCTAAACAACTTCACGTTGCTACAGAAAATAAAAAATTGGAGGATTTGGATTGTTAAAAGTATCAAAGTTTGGCGGAAGTTCGCTCGCGTCAGCGGAACAAGTGCGTCAAGTTTGTGACATCATCATCGCTGACCCGGAACGCCGTCTCATCGTTGTTTCTGCTCCTGGGAAACGACATAGTCAGGACATCAAAGTAACAGATTTACTCATTGCTGCCGCATCACAACGCCTCGCTGGAAAACTCGGTGCTTCGGAATGTGCAGAAGCGATTGAACGTTATCGAAGCATCGCTGCTGAATTAGGACTCCCTGCCGAGACTGCTGAGCCTATTGCTCGCGATTTAACAGAACGTCTTGAAAATGGCACAACTGATGCTGATCTTTATATGGACACAATGAAAGCCGGAGGTGAAGACAACTGCGCGCGCCTCATTGCACAAGTCCTACAAGCACGCGGTGTAGATGCCCACTATGTAAATCCGAAGGACGCAGGTTTATTGCTTTCCGATGAACCCGGCAACGCGCAAGTGCTACCGGAAGCCTACAACCGCTTGCGGGATTTACATGAACGCCCCGGTATCACTATCTTTCCAGGCTTCTTCGGTTACTCGAAGCAGGGCAACGTTGTTACCTTTTCGCGCGGTGGTTCAGACATCACAGGTGCTATTCTCGCCAGTGCTGTTCGTGCAGAGGTCTATGAAAACTTTACCGATGTTGACTCCGTATTCGCGGCGAACCCTTCTATTATCAAAGACCCAGCACCGATTACCGAACTCACCTACCGCGAGATGCGCGAACTTTCTTACGCGGGGTTTTCCGTATTTCACGATGAAGCACTTGAACCCGTCTATCGCGCGCAGGTGCCTGTTAACATCCGAAACACGAATAATCCGAAAGCAGATGGCACCCGAATTGTGCCAAACCGTAAGTCAACAGATATTCCGGTTGTCGGTATCGCTGCAATGGAAGATGTCTGTTGCATCTATCTCAGCAAATACCTTATGAACCGTCAGATTGGATTCGGTCGGCGGTTGTTGCAGATATTGGAAGCGGAAGAAATCTCTTTTGAACACGTCCCCTCCGGCATTGATAATATGTCAGTCATCATCCGCGAAGAAAACCTATCGGTGCAGAAAGAGAAAAGGATTGTTGAAAAGATTCGGCAGACGCTTGCTCCCGAAGATATTTCTGTAGAACGCGGACTGGCACTCATCATGGTTGTCGGTGAGGGGATGCGCCACACTGTCGGCATCGCCTCGCGTGCTACAGGCGCGTTAGCTGGAGCGGAGGTCAACATTGAAATGATTAACCAAGGGTCCAACGAAGTGAGTATGATGTTCGGCATAAAATCCGAAGACATGGAGACTGCTGTTCAAGCACTTTATGTTGACTTTTTTGGATAAAGGAAAACATTATGGAAATAACCGTTCAACCGAAAGAATTAGCAGCAGGAAAACTGACAGATGCCCATGTAGAACAAGCCATCAAGGCGATTCGCGTTGATGGTTATGTTATCTTAGAAAACGTCATTAGCCACGAACACCTTGACATTCTTCGCGAACGGATGGACGCAGATTCGCAAATCCTTATTAATGCGGAAAAATGGGGTGGCGCAGGTAGGCTTAAAGGGCATCTCCAGCAGGGACCGCCACCGTTTGCGCCCTACATCTTCAGAGATGTCGTCGCGAACCCCTATGTTATCCAAGTAACGAAGGAGCTGCTCGGTCCAGGGCTTTATAATAACTTTTACAACGGCAACACGAACTGCCCGGGTAGCACAACACAACCGCTCCACAGAGACGGTGCTCACCTGTGGCCAGACCAAAAGGTCGCGCATCCAACAACAGAAGTCGTCGTTAATATTTCACCACAGGATACCACAGAGGAAAATGGGAGTGTAGAAATTTGGCCCGGCTCGCATCTTGCGGTGGGTGAACACCATATAGATGAAGAACAAGAAGAAGCACGCCGTAAAATCTGTCCTCCTACCCGTGGAAATGCGAAAAAGGGAAGCGTCCTGATTCGAGATATGCGACTGTGGCATCGTGGTGTCCCCAACCCATCCGACAAACCTCGCCACATGATAGCGTTGATTTATCGTGTCCATTGGCTCAAATCCAACCGGCGACTGAAGTATAAAACTGGGTGTGAAGCCGCTTTTGAAAATAGCGATCTCGACCACAATGCTGAGTTCATTGACTTCGCTGCTCAAAAAATAGATGATTACGATTATCTCTTCAATCCGAGATTCTGATTGCGGCTGTGGATCGGCAGTCAACTTGAGAGTTGCCGCTTTTTTCGTTGATAGTTTTCGAGAAAAAGCAGGAGAAAAACAGTGAGAGAATTCGGAACGCAAGGTCCCGTCAATTCCAAGGATCACTATGTCGTTTCGCGCAGCGAGGAACTTGCTGATTACATTAACCGCGTTAAACAGGGACGATACATCGTGCTCTTCGCCCCGCGACAGAGCGGCAAAACCACGTTCTTCCAAGAAGTTCTCAAGACGCTTGCAGACGATGCCAATGTCTATTTCTCGATCCAACTTAATTTTGAGATGTATAAAAATTATACGCCTGGGGCTTTTTACGCAGATCTCCTTGAAGATATTTGCGAGGAAATTGAGGAAGGGCTTGCCTCCCGCAACCTCATACCTTCTCCGGAACTCCTCCAATTTTTGGAGCATACACAAATGACCAGCCACGCCGCAATGCGGCGTTTCTTTCGGCAATTGCCACGTATGCTTATGGACGAACTTTCCACACGCGTACCGCCGCGCCTTGCTCTGCTTATCGACGAATTTGACGGTATCCCACAAACCACTGTCAGTGATTTTCTGCATACACTCCGCCGGATATATCTTACAGGTCGCGAGGTCCGCTCCCCTTACAGTGTCGGCATTGTCGGCGTTAAGAACATAACGCAATTAAACTATGATTCGTCAATCTCACCTTTCAACATACAAGATGAATTCACACTTCCAAACTTCACCGCGGCGCAAGTGCGCGAACTTCTCTCACAGTATACCGAAGAAGTCGGACAAGCCTTCTCACCGGAAGTAATAGACTTACTTCATAAACAGACCGCAGGACAACCCTTTCTTGTTAACAGGTGTGCCCAGATTCTTACAGCAGAACTTGACATACCCAAAACCGACACCATTCAGATGCACCACTTCTCACAAGCATATACCGAGCTAATCGAAGAAAGAAATACCAACATTGAACATCTTATTACAAACATCCGCAGGAACCCGCGCTTTGAAAAAATGCTTATGCGAATCGCTTTTTATGGCAGCAGCATTAGTTTCACGCTACATGACGAAATCGTTAGTGAACTCGCCACTTACGGTATCATTGCAAGGGGAGAAGACGGAATGTGCCATATCCTCAATCCTATCTATCTCCATTGCATCATCCAAGCCCTTAGACCTCTCATCAATGGACTTGAAGACCAATACTTCCCAGAAGAGGGTACCATTGACTTTACAGGATACATCACATCAACCGGCCGGATTCAGATGCATACACTCATCAACAACTTCAACAATTTTATCGTACGCGCTGGCTTCGGAATATTACAGGTCCCCGATACACCGAAAGAATTCGTCGGACAATACCTTCTTTTCGCTTATCTTGATGAGTTCGTCAAAATTGTACACGCTACAATGCGGTTAGAAGTTCCAACCGGTAGAGGCAGAGCAGATATTATTATCTCACACAACAGACAGCAATACATCATTGAAACAAAAGTATGGCGAAACGAACGACACTATCAGATAGGAAAGCACCAGCTCGCCGCATACCTGAAGTCCGAAGGGGCAACGGAAGGCTACTATATCGTCTTCGATCATCGAGAAAACCCCAAGCCACAATTAGAAACAGATACCTTGGATGGACTGACCATTCGGAGTTATGTTATTCCTGTTGTGCAAAAACGCCCTTCAGAGGTTCAGTCTGAATCACGGTTCTCTCAATAGAGCGATGGAGGTTACCATGAACGCCAAAAACAACTGGCTCCCCGCAGAGCCTGATCTCGAAACAGTTTGTAAAACGTACAGCGACCCAATCTATTCCCTCTCCCAAGCCGAAGTACCCGCCATCATTCTTCGGAATGCCTATTCACCTGCCCAATGCCAAGGGCTCATTCATCGGTTCACAAATATGGGTTTGATGCGCGATGAAGCCGACACCAACTCTGTTGACAAACGCACCCGTATTGACATCGGTACCAGTCTTGGCAATCGTGGTAGCGATAAAGCAAAGTTTTTGGCACATGCCAAGGAGACAGAACATCTCTTTAAATTCCTATTTGACGGGTTTGATAACCCTGTTGGTCTTATCTATGATTCCCTCACTGCGCTTTCCCCGGGTAAAGAAGTAAAGACAGCGCGCGAACCGGACGGCTCACGTTACGGTCCCGCCATCTTCCGCGTCCACTATGAAACGCATAGTTACAAGCCACACATCGATCATGTCAAGTACCGCGAGAATCGCACCGATTATGAGGTCTATCGCTTTGAACATCAGTTTGCTGGCGTGTTGTGCGTCCAAAATGCGGATGAAGACGGAAAAGGAACACAAGCCATTCTGCATCGGTGTCTCTGGTCGGAGGAAATTCAACCCCATATCGCCGAGGAAACTTTTGACAAGTATGCCGCTGAAAACGGCGTGGAAAACTACCAAGTCGATCTGAATCAAGGGGATCTCTATTTCTTCAACACGCGATGTATCCACGAAGTGCCCCCCGTGCAAGGCACGCGTGCGCGAATCGTCTTGGCAGTCTTTATCGGATACTCCGCTGACGACGATGAAGTGTTCGTCTGGTCATAGATTCCACATGTAAACACAAATCATGTAAGAGGGGTTTCTCATGAAACGACAAGACATCCTCATCTCTTTTTGCCTCATCTTCGGTTTGCTCTGTCCGGTTTCAGCGAAATCACTCAGCAGCGAAAAGATTGTGTTTTCGTCAAACCGCGACGGTAATTGGGAAATCTACCTAATGAATCCGGATGGAACTCGACAGGAGAGATTGACCTACGACCGCGCTGTCGATTGTGAGCCAGTCATCTCACCAACGGGTGACCGGATCCTCTTCACCTCGAATCGCCGGGGGACGCGCGACCTCTATCTAATGGATGTTGATGGGAGAAATGTGCGTCCGCTGTTTGGTGTCAGCGAACTGGTTCTCGCCGGGGCAGCTGCCGGTTTCTCCATCCGCATCGCTTCTAAGCACATCGTGGGGCAAGACGAAAACCCAAAATTAGTCCTGAAAACAGCGCACTTTTATAACAACGCCTCAGCCAACTCCGTAAAATCGCGTACTGTTACATCGGGTTGATACGGCGTATCCTCATACGGGAGTTTATAGCGATTCACAAACGCGCCCCTATAGCCGCACGCCCGCGCCCCCATGATGTCAAACGAATTCGCTGATACCATAAGACATTCGTTGACCTCAAGTCCCAATTCTCCTGCAGCAGCTCGGTAGACTGCTGGATGTGGTTTAAACGCACCGACCGATGTAACCGAAATCACACCGTCAAACTCCCACGCAACGCGTTCTCTGACAAGATAGTCTAAAAACGCTGGATCCCCATTGGACAGGACTACCAACTGATATCGAGATTGCAGTCGCGAGAGTGCAGCCAAAACTTCTGGAAACGGCGAAAGCTGCTCCCATCCGCGCATAAACTCTTTCACCGTATCAGGCAAAACATCAATACTGTTGTGCCTCAGCGTGTAGTGCAGTGCGCGCCGCACCGTCTCCAGATAGCCGCTATGTCCGAGCATCATAATCGTGTCCTGATACTGCTCAATTCGCTGCCTGTAACGCCACTGTTCCCAAAACGTATCGGCAGAGACATCGGTCGCGGCGTGGGCATCCAGTGACTCACTAATGAACGGCGTGAGACTGCCACCTAAATCCAAAATTGTGCCGAACAGGTCAAAAGTAAGTGCTTTTGTCTCTGTGAAATTTGCCATAAATTAATTTGGATGGAAGTATGGAAGGGAGGAAGGATGGGATTCAATCTTCCAGTCTTCCATGCTTCCATCCACGTCCTTCCAACTTCGGATTTTTTCGACTGTTAGCCTAGCTCAACTGTCCGTCCGGTCGCCATCGCTTCAAACGCGGCATCAATGACACGCATCTGATTTACGCAGCTTTCCGGTGAGATGCGGTGCGGTTTGCCAGTCGCTAAAACTTCACATAGATGCTCCAATTGTAATGCGAACTGGAAACACGGTTCAAAATCAATGACTTCTCTGCCCTCTCGTGTGGTAAGCTCAATGCTGACTGCTGAGTTCTCATTGTTCCATGCGGTTTCAATCCTAAGCATACCACCCAACCCAGCCATTTCGGCGTACTGCCCACCAGCGCAATTAAAGCCGGTAGAAATCTGGGCAATCCGTTCACCGGGGAATACTAACAGTAGGTAAGAACCATCGTCCACTTCTAATCCTGCTTGAGACATTCCCGATACGCGAACCGGTTCAGCACCAAACATGAATCGCGCATGGTGGATATTGTAACACGCCAAATCGTAGATACTGCCCCCGCCTTTCGCTTTGTTAAACCGCCAATTCGCCTCGGGCTTACGGGTCTCGGGTCCACCACCGCCGCCACCTGTGCAGAAAGTGCTTCGGAGTGCCTTAAATTCCCCGATTGCCCCTGAATCGACTAACTCTTTCGCCTTGAGGTGCATCGGATGATGTCGGAATTTAAACGCTTCTGCTACCAGAACACCGTTCTCCTGTGCTGCACCAACGAACGCTTCCGCCTCCGCAGCCGTTGACGTGAACGGCTTCTCACACAAAATCGCCTTGACTTGGCGGGATTCAGCAAGCTGGATACCGACCTCAGCGTGGAACGCACCCCACGTACAGATAATAGCGATGTCCAAGTTCTCAGCGTCTAACATCTCTGCTAAAGAGAGATACTGATTCTCAGGTGCCACATCAAATCGTTCACCGAAATTGGTTAACGCATTTTCCGACACATCACAGATCGCTGCCAATTCAGCACTCGGTGCTTGTTGACACGCGTTGCCGTGGGCGTTAGCGATTCCACCTGTTCCGACAAGCCCCACACGGTAAGTCGTTGACATAATAGTTCCTTTCGCTGTTTACGTTGCTGTTAACGGATAACCGTTTTCAACAATTGCTTTTTTCAAAAACTCAAATTCGTATTGCGGTAACGATGCACCGGGTTCTAATTCTGCGAGGTCTTTTTTCCAACGTGCCACTGCGTCTGCTCGAACTACGATCCGTCCTAATGGAATACCTAAAAATGCCTCAAGCTGCTTGAGCACCCGTTCCTGATCCAAAACAAAATCCTCAAAACGGATCTGAATAACATTTTTGGGCATCGGTGTCGCTTGCATGAGTTTATATTGATAGATCCACGAGATTGCCCGTCTTTCATAGATATCGTCCGTTTCACAGTAGACAACCCCGAAATCTCGAAGATCGTCCGTTTTGTGGCTGCCCCGAATACTATCCCGTGGATCGCGAATCCAGTGGATGAACTTTATGTCTGGAAACATTCGCGCTATCCACGGATAGACGAGCGTCGTTTCTGGGATTTTCCAACCTTTATGGATGGCCGGATTCTGTAG
This sequence comes from Candidatus Poribacteria bacterium, assembly GCA_026702755.1. Lineage (NCBI taxonomy): Bacteria > Candidatus Poribacteria > Candidatus Poribacteria bacterium. Next base: position 13,958 of record JAPPBX010000085.1, read on the forward strand.
CACATCCTCTAAGTAGGTGTTGATGAGCCTTTCAAATTCTGGGTCAATCGGCATCGTGAAAAGAGGATCAAAATCCCACGATAGTCCACCCTGCCATTTGACATATTGTGCCATCACTCGGCACGCATCATACATCGCGTGCGGCGGAATCTTATCACCGGAAGGGTTCAATTGACTCCCCATGAAAACGCCACTGGCGTATAACGTATGAGAGATAGCCCGCGTCCCAGAGTGCCCGCGTCCAATCACTGTGATCAAATTTTCCATAGTAGATATGTGTTACGCAGAAACATTTGCTTATTCTGAAAAATTAAAGGATAATATGTTAAAGCATAGGTGCGAGATTAAAACGCTCGCATGACGCAGCTTGCAAGGGCACTGCTTTCCCATGCTGTCCAAAACATTGTAGCAAATATCGAAAACAAAGCAAATCATTTTTTAGAAGGACTTTATATGATGCATAAATTTCTCGCTCTAATGAATCTAATCGTGTTACTAATCATACAGGTCGGATGTGACAAGGTTCAGAAGGTTGTTACACCGAAGCAGGAACAGAAAATTCTTAAAATCGGTTTCGTCGTCGCAGGTGAACGCGTTACCTATCCTAACGGTGCAGAGATGGCTGTCACAGAGATTAACCAACGTGGTGGACTTCTTGGGATGCCTGTTGAATTGATTGGACATATTAATAAAGAAGCGGGACCGGAGGTCTCCATCCAAATCGCTGAAACTCTCATCGTTGAAGACGAAATTATCGCGCTCATTGGACCCAACCGCTCTTCCCACGCTGTTGAGGTCGCTCCAGTCGCACAGCGTTACGGAATCCCTATGGTTACCACAACCGCAACCAACCCAAACGTAACAAACGCTGGTGATTTCGTTTTCATGGCATCCTTTACGGATAGTTTCCAAGGTGCTGTTATGGCACAGTTTGCGATAGAGGACCTTGATACGACCACCGCCGCGGTCATCACGCGACATGGTGATCTTTATACAGAAGGTATCTCTGAATTCTTCGCACTCAATTTCAGTAAACTCGGTGGTAAAATCGTTGCGAATGAATTTTACGGAGGCAATTCGTCAGATTTTACAGCACAACTGACAAACATCGCCGCAGCGAAGCCCGACGTGCTTTTCGCATCCGGTTTTGTTCAAGATATTGCGTTCATAACGCAACAGGCACGAGCGATGTTACTGCAAAACGAAGCGGGTGAACCCACGATTTTCCTTGGCGCAGATTCATGGGACAGCGAACTTCTGTTCGATAACGAAGATGCTGAGGTAGAAGGTAGTTTTTTCAGCGGACACTTCTCACCAGATACAGATGAACCGACAGCACGCGCGTTTGTTGATACCTATGAATCTATCTATGAATCTACGCCTACTGGTGGTGTTGCAGTTAGCTACGACGCGGTTAAATTGCTTTTTGAAGCAGTCGAGCGGGCAGGTAGTCTCAACCCCAATGAAATCCGCGAACAACTCGCCGCCACCGAAAACTACATCGGTGCAACGACCATCGCCAGTTACGATGAAAAGCGCCATCCAACCAAAAGTGCTGTAATTTTCACTATCAAAAACGGTGAAAAGCAGTTCCATAAGCAGATTGCTCCGTTTTAGTTTTTTCTATTCTGCTGGCGAGGTTTCCTAACCTCGCCTTAATTTTCCTCCTGCTCCCAACCTCTTTTCAGAAAAAACGTGACAGACCACAATTTTTGTGTTATATTTATTTACGGTCTCGCGTATAAATACAATCTTGTTGAACAAAGTCCGCGTGAAACGGAAACTTGCCAGATTTCGATACAGGATTCCCCAACCAAGGAAGGAGAAAATATGAATCGACCACCAGAAGATTTCGTCCACGTAGACGAAGAACGACTTCTTAATTTCAGCACCGCCTGCTTCGAGAAAGCCGGTATCACACACGAGCACGCCGCACTCATCAGCCGTCTGCTTGTTAATTCTGACCTAAGAGGGGTTCGGAGTCACGGCACTCGAACCGTCAACGGATATTGTGGGGGCTTTGAAAACGGGAGTTTCAACCCACGTCCCAACATCCGAATCATTCATGAGACACCGACTGCTGTCGTGCTTGATGGCAACGGCACACTCGGCTATCTCCCGATGGTGCGTGCAACCGAACACGCCATCGCCAAAGCGAAAGCGGTCGGCATCGGCATGGGATTGGTGCGTTATATTGGGCATTACGGATCGGCAGGACACTACGCACGCTTATGTAACGAAGCCGGATGCATCGGTTTTTCAGTACAGGGGTATCAGAACCAGGGCAACGCTGGCAACCAAGACCCCAAACCGCAGCTGGGCTACTACGGCAATCCGCCCATCTGCTTTGCTATCCCTTCTGGTGAGGAGCCGCCAGTTGTCCTCGACGCAGCAACCTGTATTATGGCAGACTACCAGCGCGGTCCTGATTTCGATGCCTTACTTTCAGTCATTCCAGCGGCTTTTTTCAAGAGCATTGGCTATACCGCAATAGCAAGTCTACTTGGCGGCGCATTGACCGGCTTCACCGAACCGGCACCCGAAGACACCGCAAAATGGAGTGGTGGAGGTATGGGGGGTATGGTGCTTGCCATAGACATCGAATCCGTTGTGCCAACCGCTGTTTTCAACGCTGAAGTCGATCGTATGGTACATGATGTCCGTGAAACCTACGAACCGATGCCGGGAACCGACAGAGCACTGCTACCCGGAGCGATCGAAACGGAACGCACAGAACAGCATCGCCGTGAAGGTATCCGTTACGGGGAGATGGAACAGGAATCCGCACGCGGGGTCAGTGAACGCTTAGGCGTGCCACTCCCTTGGGACGAATAATATCCATACGCTTAAAGGAAAAAGAGATGAACAGACCACCAGAAACTTTCGTCTTAGTCAATGAGGAACGACTGCTCAACTTCTCTACCGCTTGCTTTGAGAAAGCAGGTCTCACATACGAACACGCCGCACTCATCAGCCGCTTACTTGTCAATTCTGACTTACGAGGTGTCCGCAGTCACGGCACTCAAACCGTTAATAGGTATTGTAGAGGTTTTGAAAGTGGAGGTCTCAATCCACGTCCCAATATCCGCGTCATCCATGAAACACCTACTGCTGTTGTGCTTGACGGAAACGGTACGCTCGGCTATCTCCCGATGGTTCGCGCGACCGAACACGCCATTGCTAAAGCGAAGGAGGTCGGCATTGGGATGGGACTCGTCCGCTACATTGGGCACTACGGATCCGCAGGGCACTACGCACGTATGTGTAACGAAGCCGGATGCATCGGTTTTTCGGTACAGGGATCCCGGAACCACGGTAACGCTGGCAACCAAGACCCTAAACCGCAACTCGGTTACTTCGGCAACCCACCGATCTGTTTCGCTATTCCTTCTGGTGAAGAGCCGCCGGTCGTGCTCGACGCTGCGACCTGTATTATGGCGGATTACCAACGCGGCCCCGAATTCGATGCCCTGCTGTCGATGATACCTGCTGCTTTCTTCAAGAGTATCGGCTATACTGCTGTGGCACACCTGCTCGGTGGGGGACTCACAGGTTTCACTGAACCACCACCAGAAGACACCGCAAAATGGAAACCGCCACAAGGCGGTATGGTCCTCGCCATAGACATTGAATCCGTTGTGCCACTTGATGTCTTCCACGCAGAGGTTGACTGTATGGTGCATGATGTCCGCGAAACCTACGAACCGATGCCAGGAACTGACACGGCATTGCTACCCGGGGCGATTGAAGTAGAACGCACAGAACAGCATCGCCGTGAAGGTATCCGTTACGGGGAGGCTGAACAGGAGTCTGCGCGCGCTGTCAGCGAACGGTTGGGTGTGCCATTGCCTTGGGACGAATAATTTTCACGCCGCCGTAGAAGAGAGAAATGTTAAGATAGCTGAATGAAGTTTAATAAAATAATTAGGTTGCGATGTTGCGATGTAGCGTAGTTCAGAGGGACCGCTGGTTTTCGCATCATCATTTGGTTAAAATTCTCGCCAATAAAAGGAAAATTGAATGAATTCTACATTAACCCTTATTAAGTTACAGTTAATTCTAATTATCGTTCCTATGTTATTTACACTTGGTTGTGAAAGACAGGTGGCAAAAGAGATCATAATGATTGGACCTCCGGACATTGATGATAACCGGAACATTTCCGATCTGCCTATAGATGATATACAAATAATACGCGCCCCAAACCTACCTAATGATGAGGTTGTCAATGATTTTTTCGTTGTAGTCAATGGATGGTTCCCAAATCCCTGTAACTATGCGCATAATGAAACCGAAGTTATCCGATCACAAGACGGAAAAGAAATTACTATTAAAATCAGCATGAAAAGGTTCCCAAGCTCCCCTGGGCTTACCTGCATGACAGCCACAGAGCCGTATCAACAACCTATTGATCTTGGGATACTTCCGCCTGGAAATTACAGAGTCGTAGTCAACGGTATTGGAAAGAGTTTCACTGTCGTAGGACTTACGCAATAATGTTTGACATATATTTCTGAAACCTGTAACATGATGTCTGAGGAAGTGGATAAAAATGGTTAGCCCCACGCTTCTGCCGTATTATTGAACGCAAGCTTGCGATACTCCAACGACATGTATTGTCCCTCAGAACAGGGTATCTGACATATTATTTTTTATCTTTGGAGAAAATACTATAAGAAAGGTTTTCGTTATGCATACTCATATAAAAACCAATTTTTTGCTTTACACATTTATGTTGTTTGTGTGCCTCAATTCCTTTTTCCTAAGGAATACTGCCGCACAAATCAGCGACAACTATACATTCGAGACGATCGAAGTTCCGGGTGTAGATTTTTTGGGGTTGGCAGCGAGTAGCGATTTTGAGGATTACGCAGGTTATACGCCGAGTGCTGATGGTGAAAAATTCGTCGCCTTTACACTCATTGACGGTGTTTTTACAACCTACGATTTCCCCGATTCAAAGAGCACTTATTTCTATGCGCTGGGTAATAACGGTATCGCTGCAGGGCACTACGAAGATAGCGAGGGGCTTTTCCACGGTGTCATCTTAGAGAATGGTGAGTTGCGGCAATACGATTTTCCGAATTCTGTCGAAACGGAGATATACGGATATAGTGATTCGACAGGGGCACTGACGGGAAATTTTACAGATGCGTCTGGTGTTCGTCGTGGATTCTCAGGGGAGACAATCGTTGAGTTCCCTGGGGCATCGGAAACTTACGCCGATTTTGTGAGTGGACTAGGCAATATCGTGGGTAGTTACGTAGATACTGAAGGCGCGTATCATGCATACCTGCGTGGGCCTGGAGGTAGTTTTGCAACTCTGGGTATTCCAGAGATACCAAATATGGAATACTTTTTTCTGCACGGTATCAACGATGCACTGGTTGCCGTTGGCAGAGCGAAAGCGGTGGATGGTGTTCCGCGCACCTTTGTCGGCAACCCCGTCGCCCTACAAGAATTTAAGGTTCCGGGTGCCGTTAGCACGGAAGGCTGGAATGTCAATCAGGACGGTTCTGTCGTCGGACACTACGACACAGCAGATGGACGTAGACACGGATTTATCGCAAGACCCGCGCAGAAGAGTGCCGTGCGACCACCTCCTGACCTCAGTTATACTTTTGAGAGTATTGATGTTCCGGGCGTAGATTTTTTAGCAGTGACGGCGAGTAGCGACTTTCAAGATTACGCCGGCAACATGCGGGGTCCTGATGGAGAAAAAGATGTCGCCTTTACGCTCATAGATGGCGTTTTTACGACCTACGATTTTCTCGGCTCGCAAGGCACCTATTTCTATGCGCTGGGTAATAATGGGGTTGCTGCCGGACACTACCAAGATAGCGATGGTCTTTTTCACGGTGTTATCTTAGAAAATGGCGAGTTGCGGCAATACGATTTCCCGGGTGCCGTCGAAACGGAGATCTACGGGTATAGTGATTCGACCGGAGCTCTGACCGGTAGTTTTGTAGATACTTCTGGTGTTCGCCGCGGGTTTTCAGGAGACACAATAGTCGAGTATCCCGGGACACCGGAAACTTACGCCGATTTTGTGAGTTGGACGGGCCATATTGTGGGCAGCTACGTGGATGCTGATGGTGTATATCATGCATACATGCGTAGCTCGGTGGGTAGATTTCTATCTATTGACCTTCCAAACGCACTAAATCTGGAATACTTTTTTCTCCACGGTCTCAACAGAGCAAGGACTGTCGTTGGCAGAGCGAAAGCGGTGGGCGATGTCCCGCGCACCTATGTCGGCAGCCCCCTCAATCTACAAGAATTGCAGGTTCCGGGTGCTATTAGCACGGAGGGCTGGAATATCAATGAGGACGGTTCTGTCGTTGGACACTATGACTCAGCAGATGGACGCAGACACGGATTCATCGCCAGACTCGTTCCCAAAGCAGAGGGCGATCACTTTGGCAACTTTTACACGGTTATGCTGTCTAAGGGTCTAAATATGCTTTCTGTGCCATTGGCACCGCCAACACCGATGACTGCCAAGTCACTTGTCGCCATGACAGGTGCGACAACTATCATCACGCTTGATGCCGCAACACAGGCGTTCGTCGCGTGGACACCGAGTGCACCCAATGACGGTTTCCCGATTGAGGGTGGAAAAGGCTATATCGTCAATGTTCCAGAAACCCGCAACTTTGCTTTCGTCGGGGCACCTTGGGCAGATCCAACCGAGGCTGCGGCAGCACCGTCTGCCATATCCCCAGAAACATGGGCATTCGTTGTCAGCGGACATTTGAAAGGGAAATCAACGTTTGACGGTTATCAAGTCATCGTCCGTAATCTCAGAACAAACAGCACAGTAAGCACCTCCGTACAAGGGAATTACTTCGCTGCTGCAAATGCCGATTTGACGCGGCGGAGCGTCGTCCGAGTCAGGGACGTGATCGAATTACGCGTCATCGGTCCGGGTGGAAATGCTGAATCACAAACCCTTAGTTTCAAAGTGACCCCTGAGGACTTGGCAAACGCTGTTTTATCTGTCAGTCTTGATGGTATCGGTCAACCGACACAGAATCTCTTGCTGCAGAACTACCCGAATCCGTTTAACCCGGAGACATGGATCCCATATCAACTCTCTGAAGACAGTCTGGTATCGGTCTCCATTTACGATACGACGGGTCAGTTGGTTCGGACGCTTTCGCTGGGTTTCCAGTCGGCAGGCTTCTATAACAGTCGGGCGCGTGCGGCGTATTGGGATGGGCGCAATGCCTTGGGCGAACGCGTTGCGAGTGGTATCTATTTTTACCAGTTGACGACACCTTCTTTCCAGCAAACACGGCGACTCGTCATTCTGAAGTAGGGTCCATCCGTAGAGAGCTGACAAGTATCATAGTAAGTCCTGTCCATTAGCAGGGGTGGATCATGAAAAATCAGAAGATTCTCATTATTGGTGGGGGTGTGATTGGACTTGGTATCGGGTGGCAGCTGGCAAAAGCGGGGGTTTCCGCTGTCACCATTTATGAGCGCGGACAAACTGGACGCGGTGCCTCTTGGGCAGCCGCCGGTATGCTCGGTCCAATTGCTGAAGCACATATCGACGAACTCGACCTCCTCAAACTCAGCAATCAAAGTTTAGCACGCTACCCAGAATGGGTCGATGAGTTAGAGACAGAAACAGAGATGTCAATCGGTTACCGAGCAGAAGGCACGCTCATTATAGGCATTGAACCTGATGATGCAATTCAACTCCGGCATGCTTATACCTTACAACAAGATTTAGGGTTGAATGTCGAGTGGTTGAGCGGACAAGAAGCACGTGAAATTGAAAGTGCCCTTTCACCTTATGTGACGGCAGCTGTTCGTTGTGAAACTGACCATCAAGTTGATAACCGACTGATGGCTCAGGCACTCCAGCGTGCCTATCAGGGGCGCGGCGGCGTGTTGCATGAAAATAGCACTGTTGAAAGAATCGTCATAGAAAACGGAACCGCAACGGGTGTTCAAACACAAGACGGTTTTCAGAGCGCAGATGTGTGTATTCTCGCCGCAGGGTGTTGGTCTGGGCAGATCGGTGGGTTACCGGATACGATTATCCCGCCCGTGCGTCCCGTGAAGGGACAGATGTTGGCGTTGCAAATGCGGGAGGGCATTACGATCAAAAACGTCATCCGTACCGTCAAGGCGAGGTATCCGATGCCGGTATATTTAGTTCCCAGAACTGATGGTAGACTTATCGTTGGTGCCACGACCGAGGAGCTCGGGTTTGACACGGATCTGACGGTTGGGGGGATATATGAACTCCTCCACGGGGCGTGTGAAGCTGTGCCCGGTGTTTACGAACTGCCAGTTATCGAAACGTGGACAGGTTTACGTCCTGGTAGCGGAGACAATGCTCCCATACTTGGTAAAACACCTGTTGAGAATCTGATATACGCAACAGGGCACTATCGCAATGGCATTTTACTTACACCCATCACAGCTTACGAGATCTCCAAACTAATTCTGACGGGTGAGACTTCAGAGACAATCGCCCCGTTTCAATTGGACAGGTTTTCAAAGTAACTGATTACGGACTTCTCCGGTAAGTGCGGAATGTAATACAAGGACTGGATTTAGTCTCTCCCCAGACTAAATCCCCCAACCACACCGATTTACGGAATGCCCTCGGCGAACGCGTTGCGAGTGGTATCTATTTTTACCAGTTGACGACACCTTCCTTCCAGCAAACACGGCGACTCGTCATTGTAAAGTAGCGTCAATCAATAACTTACAGGTGTCATAGTTATGCTCTCGGTGTAACTGTGACACCCCTTGAACCTACAAAAAAGTTTTTTTATATACGGCGCGGTTTCAAACCGCGCCTACTTTTTTGTGGCTTGCGGACGTATAAATTCCAATCTGCCGAATCCCCTTCCTTCCTGTAAGCCACAACCCGCGAATCCTTAAAAATTCAGATATTCAAGGAAATCAAGAAAGTAGATCAAAAGAAAAAACCATCTTTGAATCTATTTTGGTCTGATGAAGTAGACGGTTTGCCTCTCGTCTGTTTTTCAATTTAATTTGACTTATGGGTCTATAATTTATACAATTATTAATCGTATTGACGCATTGTTTAATATATGATTTATATCATATATTTATATTTTATTATGATTTATAGTGATTTCACCTATTTTTACTGCTTAACCCAATCTACATTTGGGTTTTTAGGTTGAACTCACGTAAATGTACCAGGATACCCGGTCCGCGCTTTTACTGTATTGTTGAACGCAAACTTGCGAAATTTTAACGACAAACATCATCCGTTAGGGCGGGGTATCTGACACACTATTTTCATTTTTGAATAACATAACTTTAAGTGAGGTTTGATTTTGTATACTCAGATTAAAACCAGTTTTTTGTTTTACATGTTTACGTTGTTGATATGCCTCAGTTCCTTTTTCGTAGGGGAGACTGCTGCACAAATGCTGAATGGACCCGGTATCGGATCCGCCAGTGAAAATTATACATTTGAGACGATTGACGTTCCGGGAGTAGATTTTTTAGCGTTGACGGCGAGTAGCGACTTTGAAGATTACGCCGGATACACGAAAGGTGCTGATGGCGAAAAAGAGGTCGCCTTTACGCTCATAGATGGCGTTTTTACGACCTACGATTTCCCGGGCTCACAGAACACGCATTTCTATGCGCTCAATAATAATGGAATAGCTGCAGGGCACTACGAGGATAGCGACGGTCTGCACCATGGTGTCGTCTTGGAAAATCGCGAACTGCGTCAATACGATTTCCCGGGTGCCGTTGAAACGCAGATATACGGTATTAGCGATGCGACGGGGGCACTGACGGGTAATTTTATAGACGCTGAGGGCGTGCGTCGCGGGTTCTCAGGAGACAAAATCGTTGAGTTCCCCGGGGCAACGGCAACTTATGCCGATTTTGTGAACGCTGGTGGTGTTATCGTAGGCAGCTACATAGATGCTGATGGTCTATATCATGTATACATGCGTACCCCAGATGGCAGGTTTGTCTCTCTCGACCGTCCGTCTCCACAAGCCGCAAAGATTGAATACGTTTTTCTGCCCGGTATCAGCGATGCAGGGGTTATAGTCTCGCGAGCTAAACTGGAGGGTAGTGTTCCACGCACCTCTGTCGGCACATTCCAGCACGGGCTACAGAGATTTAAGGTTCCGGGCAGCGTGAGCACGGAAGGTTGGAATATTAATCAGGACGGTTCTATCGTCGGGTACTATGACTCAGCAGATGGGCGAAGACACGGGTTTGTCGCAAGACCCGTAGGAGACCCCACTGCACAAGTAGACGATCAACCCGTTGTCTCCCTCGCCGACCTCAACTATACCTTTGAGAGTATTGATATTCCGGGTGTAGATTTCTTAGCGTTGACGGCGAGTAGCGACTTTGAAGATTACGCCGGATACACGAAAAGTGCCGATGGTCAAAAGATGGTCGGCTTTACGCTGATTGATGGCGTTTTCACGACATACGATTTCCCGGGTTCTCAGAACACTTATTTCTATGCGCTCGGTAACAATGGGCAAGCTGCGGGACACTACCAGGATAGTGATGGTCTGTACCATGGGATCATCTTGGAAAATGATGAGTTGCGCCAATACGATTTCCCGGGTGCTGTCGAGACTGAAGTATACGGGTATAGTGATGCGACGGGGGCACTGACAGGTAATTTTACCGATGCTTCTGGTGTTCGTCGTGGATTCTCAGGGGACGTAATAGTTGAGTTCCCCGGGGCACCGGAAACTTACGCCGATTTTGTGAACGCAAGCGGTCGTATGGTGGGCAGCTATGTAGATGCTGAAGGCACATATCATTCATATCTGCGTGCCCCAGATGGCAGTTTTATTTCTCTCGATCTTCCCCTTCCACAAGTCGCAAAGATTGAATACCTTTTTGTGCACGGTATTAGCGATGTAGGGGTTATCGTTGCACAAGGCAGACTGGTGGGTGATGTCCCGCGCACCTATGTCGGTTCATTCCAGCATGGACTAAAGGAAGTGCAGGTTCCGGGCAGTGTGAGCACGGAGGGTTGGAATATCAATCAGGACGGTTCTATCGTCGGACACTACGACTCAGCGGACGGACGCAGACACGGGTTCATTGCTCGACCTGTTGATGAGACGGAGAGCACTCATTTTGGCAATTTCTACACCGTCAAGCTGTCGAAAGGGTTGAACATGCTTTCTGTGCCATTGGCACCGCCAACACCGATGAACGCCAAGTCCCTCGTTGCAATGACAGGTGCGACAACCATCATCATGCTTGACGCACCAAGCCAACGTTTCATCGCGTGGATGCCAAGTGCACCCAATGACGGTTTCCCGATTGAGGGTGGAAAAGGCTATATCGTTAACGTCCCACAAACTCGCAACTTTGCGTTCGTGGGGGCACCTTGGACAGATCCAACCGAAGCAGCAGCGGCACCATCTGCCATATCCACGGAAGCGTGGGCGTTCGTTGTCAGCGGACATTTGAAAGGTAAATCCACGTTTGACGGTTATCAAGTCATCGTGCGTAACCTCAGAACAAATAGTGTGATTACCACCTCGGTGGAAGGAGGTTATTTTGCCGCTGCAAATGCTGATTTGACGCGGCGGAGTGTTGTCCGAGTTGGAGATGTCGTTGAATTACGCGTCATCGGTCCCGGTGGAAACGCTGAATCACAGATCCTCAGCTTCAAAGTAACTCCTGAAGACTTGGCAAATGCAGTGTTGTCCGTCAGTCTTGATGGCATCGGTCAACCGACGCAGAATCAGTTGTTGCAGAACTATCCGAATCCGTTTAACCCAGAGACATGGATACCGTATCAACTTTCCGAAGACAATCTTGTGTCAATATCTATTTACGATACAACCGGTCAGTTGGTTCGCAATCTTTCGCTGGGTTTCCAGTCGGCAGGCTTCTACAATAGTCGATCGCGTGCGGCGTATTGGGATGGACGCAATACGCTTGGGGAACGCGTTGCGAGTGGTATCTATTTTTACCAGTTGACAACACCTTCCTTCCAGCAAACACGGCGACTCGTCATTGTAAAATAGGATCCACAAGTGTCACAGTTGTGCTATCGGTGCAGCTGTGACACTCCTTGAGCGAAAAAAGGTTTTGTTTAATATCTGGCGCGGTTTGAAACCGCGCCTACCTTTTTGGAGCTGCGGACGTATCAATTTCAACCTGCCGAATTCCCTCCGTTGCTGTAAGCGACAATCTGCTTATCCTTTAAATAAAAAGTAGTCAATATCACAGAAAAGTGCTATAATATCCATAGAGAATCCCGTTTGGTATCGGTTTGGATAGCTCATTTAAACAAAGACCGTCTACTGACGGTTTTTGAACGCACGTTTAAAAAGGATAATTATGAATCACCACACAAAAATAGCATTTATTCTGTCTATATGTCTAACCATCTGCTTCATAGCGGATGCCGTTGCACAAGTTAGTACCGATACACCGATTGCAGATTATATCTTTGAGACCATCGAAGTTCCCGGTGTTGATTTTCTGGAGGTGGCTGCAAGCAACGACTTCGGAGACTACGCAGGGAACACCCGGAACCCTGATGGCGAAAAAACCATCGGCTTCACGTTGATAGACGGTGTTTTTACAACCTATGACTTTCCAGGATCCCTGAATACCTATTTCTATGCACTCGACAACGCTGGAAAAGCAGCCGGACACTATAAAGGTCCCGATGACCTTTACCACGGCGTTATCTTAGAAGGTGGCGAACTGCAGCAATACGATTTTCCCGGTGCAGCCGAAACCAACATCTATGGTCTTAGTGACGAAACGGGGGCACTGAGTGGTAATATCGTCGATGAAACCGGAGTCAGCCACGCCTTCTCAGGTGATCTGATAATTACGTTCCCTGGCGCAGTCAACACTTATGGGGACTTCGTCAATGCCGCAGGTGCTGTCGTCGGCAGCTACGTGGATGCCGATGGAATGTTTCATGGGTTCATACGTCACCCCAATGGCAGTTTTACCACTATTGACCTTCCAGAGATGCCGAATCTTGAATTCCTATTTGTGAACACCATCACCGATCACGGTCTTATCGGCTTCAGAGCCAAAGCTGCAAATGATATTCTGCGGTCCTATATCCTCCTGCCAGATGGTACCCTCTATGAAGTGCGGTTCCCAGGGAGTATTAGTACTGTCGTCCGAAATGTTAATCAGGATGGAAGTATTATCGGTTATTATGATCTACCAGATGGACGTAGACACGGTTTCGTCGGTAGACCTAAAATGCAACCAATCGGCAATATTTTCTCCATGCACCTTTCTACAGGTTTGAACATGCTGTCTGTGCCGTTGAAACCGACTGTCCAGATGACAGCACGCTCACTCGCACTCAAGACAGGGGCGACAACCATCATTACGATTGATGCCGCAAACCAGCAGTATGTGGCATGGACACCAAACGCACCCGACGACGGCTTTTCAATTGAAGGGGCAAAGGGGTACATCGTCAATCTACCAACGGCACGCGACATTGTCTTCACCGGAACAGGATGGACGAATCAGACGCAGGTGCCCACGGCACCGCTCGCAACAATACCCTATCAGACATGGGCATTCGTTGTGAGTGGACATTTAGAAGGTAGCCAGCAGTTTGACGATTATTTTATCACAGTCCGAAACCACCGGACGAAGGCTGTCATGAAAACTCAGGTGCGTAGCAATTATTTTGCCGCCGCCACTGCCGATCTCAACTATCGTAGTGTTATTGAGGTTGGTGATACGCTGGAGTTGGTTGTCACCGATACCCAGGGCAACGTCGTCTCGGAAAAGTTTAATTTTACAGTGAATGCCGCCAATCTCGCAAACGCCGTGCTATCGGTCAGGCTTACTAACATCGGCACACCGAAGCAGAATCTGCTGTTGCAGAACTATCCGAACCCGTTTAACCCGGAGACGTGGATCCCTTATCGTCTCTCAGAAGCCGGTCCGGTGTCGTTATCCATTTATGACACAGCAGGCGCACTTATCCGAACACTTTCACTCGGCTACCAGTTAGCAGGCTTCTATGAAAATCGAGAACGCGCCATCTATTGGGATGGACGCAATACCTTAGGTGAGACGGTCGCAAGTGGTGTTTATTTTTACCAATTGGTAACGCCATCTTTCCAGCAAACACGCCGGATGCTTATTTTGAAATAGCATTTATATCGTTCATTTTCGCGCGGAAGATTCAAAACAAAACTATTGGCTTACTATGGACATCTCATCCTCTCAAATAGCGATGTGAAGATAACCACGCCTCAAACCATAACCTTTCCTGATTGTTAAGGTGATAAATGGGGTAACTTTAACGCAGAATTTAAGGAGGCACTAATGTTACAGCGTATCCAATGGACAACACTGATTTTGATTCAGTGCGTGCTGATTTCAGTAGGCGCGTTTGCGGCAGAAGAACCAGAAGAGGGTAAAAACTTCATTTGGGTAGACCTCGGAAAGAAAAGCGACGGGGTTTTATTGACCCAAAGCGAGCAGGCGGATGGTGTGACGGACCCCGATGTCCAAGGTGGTGTTGATTGTTTAGAGAACCCTTGGCCCTATAACGGTCCTGGACACAATCACATGTACTTCAAAATTGATGACTCATTTCTGTTTGGTGGGGATCATAAGGCGTGGATCGTCATGGAGTATTTCGATTCCAACGAAGCACCGCAAATCAACTGCCAGTACGACAGTAACGGTGTCGGTCCCGTTGGCGGCGCGTTCCGTGGCGCAGGTGATGGCGCATTTCTTGCCGTAAAACTGGGTGGAACGGATAAATGGCTCGTCCATATATGGGAAATCAAAGACGGTCGTTTTGAGAACCGCGCAAATGGTTCGGACTTCCGATTCTCCTCTCATGGGCGGGGATCTATCTGGATTAATCGGGTCTGGTTCAGCATTATTGAGCCACCGGAGAATTTCGATCCGGACAGTCCGTTCGGTATTCCACAAGCCGTTGATGCGACATCGAAATTGGCGACAACTTGGGGACAACTCAAGACAGGTAATAAATAAGGAAAATTAAGTTTATAATAAAACCTACAATTAATTGAGGGTGTTTCATAAATAATAGTTGCCAAAAGTCAGGATACTGGGTATCCTTCA
>JAPPBX010000086.1 GCA_026702755.1 Candidatus Poribacteria bacterium
ATGTGCTGAGAATGTGCTTGCTGGTTTGGAGGCGAAGGGGATTATTGAAGACGACCACGTGCTTTGATGATTGTCTGTCCTGAAAACGAAATTTTATGGACAATCGGACAGAAGTTGTGATATACTATCTATATCATGCCAACGAATCTTCAACACATACGGAATTTCTGTATTTTAGGACACATCGATCACGGGAAAAGCACGCTGAGCGACAGGCTTCTCGAGCACACGAACACACTCACTGAGCGCGATATGCGCGAACAGGTGCTTGACTTGATGGATCTGGAACGCGAACGCGGTATTACCATTAAAGCAACCGCTGTCAAACTTCACTATCCCGCTGACGATGGAAACCGCTACGAACTCAACCTGATTGACACACCCGGACACGTCGATTTCACGTACGAGGTCTCTCGTAGTCTCGCTGCGTGCGAAGGTGCGATCTTAATTGTCGATGCCGCCCAAGGTGTCGAAGCACAAACCCTTGCAAACGCTTATCTCGCGATTGACAACGACCTTGAGATTATTCCCGTCGTCAATAAAATCGACTTGCCAACGGCACAACCCGACGAAGCCAGACGGCAGATAGAAGAGGTCATCGGTATTCCGGCTGACGATGCACTTCTCGTTAGCGCGAAAATGGGAACCGGTATTCCCCCCATATTGGAAGCAATTGTCAACCGGATCCCCGCACCCGTGGGTGAGACTGAAGCCCCATTGAAGGCACTCGTGCTTGACTCCGTCTATAATAACTACCGCGGGGTCATCATGTACACCCGAATCTTCGACGGCAGTGTGAAGTTGGGAGAGAGAATTCAACTCATGGAGACGAGACGCTCCTATGAAGTTGAGGAGGTCGGCATCTTCACCCCAGAAATGCAACCGACTACAGAACTTCGCACGGGTGCAGTCGGTTATCTCATTGCGGGCATCCGAGAGATTGACAAGGCGAAAATTGGGGATACAATCACACACCATACAAAACCGACAGCGACACCACTTCCGGGTTACCGAGAAATGAAACCGCTTGTATTCAGTGGTCTCTACCCAGCAGACACGAACCAATTTCATGCGCTGCGCGAGGCACTCGATAGACTACGCCTGAACGATTCCTCTTTCAATTTTGAGCCTGAAACATCCGTTGCGCTCGGCTTCGGATTTCGGTGCGGCTTTCTCGGATTGCTTCACATGGAGATTATTCATGAACGCCTTGAACGGGAATTTGGCCTTGAGCTTGTCCGTACCGCCCCGAGCGTGATGTATCGGGTCCACCTGAAAACGGGTGGACATGTACCGGTCGACAACCCCGCGCACCTCCCAGAACCAAATGACATCGAACGAATTGAGGAACCGTATGTCAATATTGACATAATAGTTCCGCGCGAGTATATTGGAAATGCAATGGAACTTTGTCAGAAGCGTCGGGGTGTATATAAGCGGATGAACCAATTGGACGCAAGTCGTGTGCAATTGCTCTACGAGCTTCCACTCAGTGAAATGCTAATGGACTTCTATCCGAAACTTAAATCGTTGACACGCGGTTACGGTTCGTTAGAATATGACATCGGGGAATACAAAACCGAAAAACTTGTCAAATTAGATGTCCTGCTGAATGGAAAACCTGTAGACGCGCTTTCGACGATTTTGCCACGAGACGAGGCAGAAACCCGTGGAAAGGTGTTAGTGTCAAAGTTGCAAGCGTTAATTCCGCGGCAGATGTTTGAGGTTCCAGTTCAAGCCGCAATTGGAAATAAGATTGTTGCACGCGAAACAGTACGCGCACTCCGAAAGAACGTCACTGCGAAATGCTACGGCGGCGATGTGACACGGAAACGGAAATTGCTTGAAAGACAGAAGGAGGGCAAAAAACGGCTCAAACAGATCGGTGAGGTTGATGTCCCCCAAGAAGCATTCATGGCAATGCTTGCAACTGATGAGTAGCGCACAATCGCGACTGACAAAGACCCTGAGATAGGAGAAAGGAGATCACCGTTTTACCCGACGGTTTCTATCATGAAGAAGAATACACAAAAACGCACACAAGTCCCTGAACCCAAATTAGCCAAACAGAAAAGACTCCACAAATCAAAGGTTCATGAGTGTATAAAGCAAATTATTGTTTCACTCATTTTTGTTTTCGGTTTCATAAATCCCTTTATTGTTCAAGCGTATAGAATCCCTTCTGGATCCATGGAAGATACACTCCTCGTCGGCGATCAGATTCTGCTGTGCAAGTTTATCTATGGGGTCAAGATCCCCGGCACAGATATAAAAATTTTTGACTTTCACGAACCGACACGCGGTGATGTCGTCGTTTTTATTCCAGCACATGACGAGCGACATTTTATCAAGCGCATTGTAGCCGTTGAGGGAGATACCGTTGAAACGCGTGATGATACACTTTATGTGAACGACGAAGTCGTTGACGACAGCACCTATACGAAGCATCTGAGGTTCAGCCCTTTCAGAAAGGATTTCCCACCGTTCCGGTACCCTGAATATCTTCCGACCGGTGAAAATTACGACGACTATACCTTGACCGAAAGTCAGTTTAGACGAAAATTTCCTGAAGGGAAGCCGTTCACTGTGCCGAAGGGCATGGTTTTCGCTATGGGCGATAATCGTGACCAGAGTAGCGATAGCCGTTTCTGGGGACCCGTCGCTGTAGATACTATTAAAGGACAAGCCTTTATGATTGTATTTTCGTTTGACAATCGTCCGGCGAAGTTATGGGAACCGTGGAAGATGATAGGCAATATCCGGTTTAATCGCATTGGTAAACTTATCCCCTCAGAATCGGACACATTCAAGGTAAACTAAACTGGGAAAAGGAGAGTGCTTTCTACGCATAGAGGCTGCAAAATATCATGAATGATAACGACACCCAATTATCTAAATGGCAAAAATTTCAGAAAACGATTGTATGGGAATACGCGCAAGTTATCGTTGTCGCACTGATTCTCGTTTTCGGGTTTATACGTCCCTTCGTTGTTGAGGCTTTCAAAATCCCATCGGGTTCAATGGAAGACACGCTTCTTATCGGAGACCGGATTCTGGTGTGCAAATTTATCTACGGCGTTAAAATTCCCGGCACGGACATCAAAGTTTTCGATTTCCATAAACCCTCCCGTGGTGACGTTTTCGTTTTTATCCCGCCACACGACAGGGAACGAAATTTTATCAAGCGCATCGTAGCCGTTGAAGGGGATACAATTGAAACACGCGGCGACACACTTTATATCAATGGCGAAGCAGCTGAAGATAGTCATTATACAAAACATATAACCTTCAGCCATTTCAGAAGGGGTGATTTCCCACCCTTCCGTCAGCCGGAGTATCTGCCAGAGACAGAGGCTTTTTCAGACTACAGCTTAACCACAAATCAATTTAGGCGTAAATTTCCTGACGGGAAACCCTTCACTGTTCCGAAAGGCACGGTATTCGCGATGGGTGATAACCGAGACCAGAGCAGCGATAGCCGTTCTTGGGGACCTGTAGATGTAAATGACATTAAGGGGCAAGCATTTATGGTGTACTGGTCATTCGATGCTCGCCCAGCGAAGCTGTGGGAAGTGTGGAAGATGGTAGGTAACGTCCGATTCAACCGAATTGGCAAACTCATCCATGCACATCCTTAAAGACTCATGCATCAAGATAGACGACACCTCATCATTGGAACAGCAGGACACGTTGACCACGGAAAAACTGCGCTCGTTGGTAGACTTACCGGGATGGAAACAGACCGGCTTAAAGAAGAACAGGAGCGCGGCTTGTCCATTGAGTTAGGCTTTGCCTACTTCGACCTTCCCGACGGTTCGCGTGCCGGTATTGTTGATGTTCCGGGTCATGAGAAATTCATCAGAAGCATGCTCTCCGGTGCTTATGGCATGGATATCGTCCTCTTCGTTGTTGATGCGAAGGAAGGTGTTCAGGAACAGACCCTTGAACATTTGGCAATCTTGGATCTGCTTGGGATTTCAAACGGCATCCTCGTGATGACAAAATCGGACTTGGCTACGCCCGATGAATTGGCGGAAGCGACCGAAATGACACAGGAAATGCTCGTCGGAACGAGTCTTGAAGGCATCCCAAATGTCAGTGTATCCTCGATAACGGGTGAAGGTATCGAAGTGCTGAAGCAGACGATTGTCGAACAGGTAACAGTCGCAACGAAAGCAGAGGAAAACGATGGAATTCCGAGATTATACGTTGACAGGGTTTTCACGGTGCAAGGGTTTGGCGTCGTTGTGACAGGCACCCTGATTGGTGGCTCAATTAACCAAGACCAACGGATGGTGATCCTCCCGCAAGGCGAGCCTATCCGCGTGCGCGGAATACAAGTGCACAACGAAACTGCCCCGGTTGCACAAGCAGGACAAAGAACAGCACTGAATCTTTCCGGTATCTCTGCCCAAGACATCCAACGCGGCGATGTGCTCTGTCCAATTGAGTTCTCACAAGTGACCGACAACATTGATATGTCGCTGCAAGTGCTAACATCATTTCCAAGGATACTTGAACACTGGACGCGTCTGCGTGCGTATCTCGGTACCCGTGAAATATTTTGCCGCCTGATTCTACTGGTTGACGAAGCAATTCTACCGGGTGACACTGTGCAAGTTCAACTCCGCTTAGAACAACCGATTCTCACGTTTAGAGGGGATCGAATTATTCTACGAGATTTCTCAGCGCAATACACGGTCGGTGGCGGCGAGGTTATTAATCCGTTTGCGCCGCGGCATAAGCGGTTCGTCCCAGAAACCATCGCCACTTTAGCACAGTGGGAAGAAGCCAACGATGCCCAGATAGTGAACACTGTGTTAGAAAACAGCGACACCCTTTGCGTACCAGAATCGTTTCTATATTACTATCTACCACATTCGCAGATGAACGTGAAAGCCATTTTCGACAGCCTTGAAGCGGACGAGAAGATTGTGCGATGGGATAAATCGGGGAGAACGCCCCTCGTTTCTGACGCTGCACGCACCACAACAGCCAAAGAAAACATAATGGAGACATTGGCAGATTTCCACGAAGCCCAACCCCTCCTTGCTGGTCAAAACGTTTCGCAACTTCGTCGCGCACTTAAATTGGACGAAATCGGCTTTGAGAAACTTGAGAACCGACTCATTGCCGAGAATCAACTCGTCAAAGAGGGAAATTTGATCCGGTTGGCATCCCACGAAATTCAGTTTTCCCAAGAGGAGGAAGATGCGAAGGAGACGTTAGAGCAACTATTCTTGGAGGCAGGTATCAACACACCGACGCTCAATGAACTCAACACTTCACTTCCAGAATACACGCCGCAGGTGATTGAATCCACATTTTTCGCACTCCTGAACTTGGGACGATTCGTCAAAATAGCGGATAATTTTTTCATTCATCAAACCGTTTTTGAGGAGACACGGGAATTACTCATCACTTATCTCCGAGAAAATGATATAATAAGTGTCGCTGAGTTCCGCGAAACGGCACAAACCTCGCGAAAATACGCTGTCCCGTTCCTTGAGTATTGCGACAGTCAGAATCTCACGGTTCGAGATGGCAATGTCCGAAGGTTACATCCGCGGCACAAGGAAAGATAACAGGACTTACGCAGCTCCCTTGCTGGCGAGGTTACAAACCTCGCCAGCGGCGTGTGGAATGTATACGGTGTTTATGTGCACATAGCACCCACAATTATGGGGGAGGATAGGGTCTGGTGGCTCTACCGGTCTTCAAAACCGGCTTGTCCATGCAAGTGGATAGGTGGGTTCGATTCCCACCCTCTCCCGCCAACGACTAAAACAAACTAAGCGACTTTCCTGACTACTCCTGTTAGGGCTAAATTAGAAAATGCTAAAAACACTTCCGCTCGTTGAGCCAAAAACCCAGCAACGACGGCACCCGACCTGGATCAAGGCGCGGATGCCGAGCGGTGGTAACTACGCTGAGCTCAAAAAACTCATGCGGGACCTACAGCTCCACACGGTTTGTGAAGAGGCGCGATGTCCCAACATCGGTGAATGTTGGAATAGCCGCACCGCCACCTTCATGATACTCGGAGATGTCTGCACACGCCGCTGCATGTTTTGTGCTGTCAAAAAAGGCACGCCCGGTGGTATCGTCGATACAGATGAACCGCGTAGGCTCGGCGAGGCAGTCGGTTATCTAAAACTCAATCACATCGTTATCACCTCAGTCAACCGAGACGACCTCACAGACGGTGGTGCGAGCGTTTTTGCCGAATGTATCGCTGAAGCGCGGAAACACCGCCCCGGATGCACAGTGGAAGTCCTTATCCCCGACCTTGAAGGAAATTGGGACGCACTCGCCGTCATCGTGCAAGCACATCCAGAAGTGCTCAATCACAACACCGAGACAGTCTCACGCCTCTACCGCCGTGTCCGTCCATACGCAAATTACCAACAAACCCTGAATCTCCTCCGAATCGGTAAGCAATTGGATGCACAGATACTCACAAAGTCTGGACTCATGGTAGGCTTAGGTGAAACTGTGACAGAACTCTTAGAGACAATGCAGGACATCCGCAATACCGAATGTGACATTCTCACCATAGGTCAATATCTCTCCCCTTCTCCACGCCATTTACCGATCCAACGCTACTACACGCCCGAAGAATTTGTGGAACTCAAAGAAGCAGGACTCGAAATGGGATTTCGACATGTAGAATCGGGTCCATTAGTGCGGAGTTCCTACCACGCTGGCGAGCAAGCAAGATTAGACCAAAACTAATAACATTAGGGCTTACACGTTCCCTTCGCTAGCGAGGTGTTTTTGCTTGGGTATTTCCGATAGAAACATCGCCAGCGGCGTGTGGAATGTCCGTAGTGGATGTGACCGTAGGTTAGGTTGAGCGGGAAAAACCAAGGACTCTTGCGATTATACGCAAAATCACTTTCTTTCGGGCAGCCTTTTCCAGAAATAAGCATAGCGAAACCCAACATTCCAAACGTTATCGGCGTGAGAAATGTTGGGTTTCACTCGTGTTGCGGTAATTTTAGGGTTCTTGATGTCTTTGAAGGTCTATTGTCTCCATGGTCTTTTGAGTAAGATCCGTTCAACCCAACCTACGGGCTTACGTCGAGATCACATTAATAAAGATGTAAACGAAGGAAACGCGACTGACGTTACTACTGTGGAAAATGATGATTTTGAAATAATCTTTCTCATGAGTAGAGCGATCCATTAGGTTTACACAACTACGCAAGACAAGGAGGAACCTATGAACCCCAGATGTGAATATATGATACTGTTTGTCATCTGCGTGCTTATATTCGCAGTAATCGGATGTGCGACACACACCATCCAACATGACCAAGATGTTGAAGCCTTCTATAGTCCTTGGTTGAACCAGTCCTTTGAAGAATTTTTGGAGAAGTATCCGGATCCAACACAGTCAATCCCTATAGGTCAAGGCAACTATAGGCATACTTACGTTTACGATATTGAATCACAAACTGAAATTGCTATCAATCTATTAGCGACAATAGGAGACACAAATACGGGGCACGACGATTACTACCATATCTATGTTTATGTGAACAGTGCCGGGGTTATCTATAAGATGGATTACCGACGCAAATCCGAGACATGGTAATGATCCCAAGTAAAAACATCCCGACTTTCCTCAATAGACACATCGCCACCGCTGGTGAGGTTAAAAAATCTCGCCTACCGAGTGGCGAAAGTGTCTATCTGTTTTTATAATTCATCATAAACAACCTACCGAGAAATTTTTCACGCTTTACATAAAATCTGATTTTTGGTAAACTAATATCTGAGTCCCCTATTTTTGTAACGATGTGAAATGCCACCCTTTTTCTTCACGATATGATTTAGCGACAGGAAATTGCAATTGTCTGAGCAGGAAAACATGGAGGTGGAATATGAAGAGGTACATTTTTCTCGAAGCAGCAACCCTTGCCATCTTTGTAGTAGCCTTAGTCCTTGTTGCGATACCGAGCAGGGTTCCAGCCAACGCCGGGACAGAAGATATCCAACCTGTCACCAACGAGATGCTGCTTTCAGCACAAGACGATCCCGAAAGTTGGTTGATGTATGGGCGGGACTACAGAAGTTGGCGATACAGTCAACTGACAGAAGTTAACACCGAAAACGTCAACAGACTTGTTCCGAAATGGGCATTCCAAATTGGCACACCCTACGATAAATTTGAATGTACCCCACTTGTCGTTGACGGCGTGATGATCATCACAACGCCTTATAGCACAATCTACGCTGTGAACGCAAGAACTGGTAAGGAAATATGGCGGTACGATTATGAACTTCCCGACGATTTGGCGATCTGCTGCGGTATGGTGAACCGAGGGGCTGCCATTCTCGGCGATAAAATCTTCTGGACAACACTTGATGCCCATCTCCTCGCGCTTGATGTGAAAACCGGCACGGTGTTGTGGGATAGAGTTGTCGGCGATCTGACCAACGCCGAGTCCCTCACTGTTGCACCGTTAGTTGTTAAGGACAAAGTGGTTGTCGGTATATCAGGTGCGGAGTACGGCATCCGCGGTTATATTGATGCCTATTACGCTGAAACGGGTGAACAAGCATGGAGATTTTACACCGTCCCTTCAAAAGACGAACCCGGTGGTGACACATGGGAAGGCGATTCATGGATGACAGGCGGCGGATCCGCTTGGGTCACGGGTTCCTACGACCCGGAATTGAATCTCGTCTACTGGGGTACGGGTAATCCGGCACCAGACTGGAACGGCGACGTTCGGAAGGGCGACAACCTCTACACAGACTGCATCGTCGCGTTGGATGCCGATACAGGAAAACTCAAATGGTACTTCCAAGCGACACCGCACGATCTGTGGGATTGGGACGGCGTGAGTGAACCTGTATTGATTGATATGGAAATTGACGGCGCACCAGTTAAAGCGTTGATGCAAGCGAATCGCAACGGTTACTTCTACGTCCTTGACAGAACGAATGGCAAATTTTTATATGCGGCACCTTACTGCGAACAGAACTGGTCTGCTGGACTCGACGAAAACGGTCGTCCGACTGTCAAACCCGGTGTGTCTACTTCAGAGGAAGGCACGATTCGCGTCTGTCCGGGTGTAGAAGGCGGCAAGAACTGGTCCCCCTCAGCCTATAATCCGCTCACAAACTACCTCTACGTTCCTTCGCTGGAACTCTGTGGCTCCTTTCATCAAGGTCGCGTTTTCTATCTGAAAGGATTGCCCTATCTCGGAAGTGGTATGACAGCAGAGAGAGACGAAGCTGGCGATATGAAGATGTGGGGACACATTAGCGCGATCGATATTTCTACAGGTGAGATTAAATGGCGGCACAAGACGAACTTTCCACAATGGGGCGGGTGTCTCACAACAGCGGGCGGTCTCGTTTTTTCGGGTGATTTAGAGGGACGATTTATGGCACTATCAGCGGAAACCGGTGAAGTACTTTGGGATTTCCAGGCCGGCTCCGGTGTTTTCGCACCCCCCATTACCTACGAACTTGACGGCGTCCAATACGTTGCGGTAGCGTCAGGTGCCGTGAAATATGCTGAAGTTAATGCGCGTCAAGGTGGAACCCTCTTTGTGTTCGCGCTTTTTGATGAGTAGCCATCAGCCATCGGTTATCGGCTTTCAGATAGAGAGCGTTGTGCCATTGTCATCGTCAGCAAGTGCCACACGAACTACTGCTGTTCTCACTGCAAAGCAAGTTGAAAAAGGAGATAGCCCCGTGAAACACTATATCACTTTGTGGGTCTCGCTTTTTACAGTCCTCGTTTTGATATTGCCGAACGCAAACGCTAATAATACATTGGAGGAGATTCGGAAAAAGGGTGTTTTAACAGTGTGTGTGGATGTCCGAAATCTACCCTATTCTAATGCGAACCCGGAACTCCCTGGATTAGACGTTGAGATCGCACATCTGCTGGCAGAGGGACTTGGCGTTAAGCTGGAACTTCATTGGCTTAACACGCTTCGCGATAGCCTGCTCGCTGATATGTTAGAGGGACACTGCGATTGTGTGATCGGCATCCCAATTGAGGAGCGCGCGATGAGTGAATCCATCCAATTAGGTAAGCGCGTTGACTTCTCGAAACCGTATTACGGGACCGGCTATGTGTTAGTAAAGCGGAAAAACAACCCACAATCGCCTAAGACTTTGAATGACATCAAATCAGAGATGATTGGCGCAGAAGGCGGATCTATTGCAAGTGATGTCCTTCGGCAGCAGGGGTATAATCGCCGCGTCTACGGCTCACAAATCGCTGTTCTGGACGCTATAAAGAAGGGACAAGTCGCTTACGGATGTGTCTGGGCAAACGCCGGTTGGCTGATAGAAAAAGGTTCACGAATTCAGCAAGCAGAACAGACAGACACTGTCTATCCCGAATTGGAAATTGTTAAGGGGTACATACCAGAACCTCGTTTCCGTTGGAATGTCTCTATCGCTTTCAGCAAAGGGACACCGACACGAAAAACACAAGATTTTCAAGAGGCTGTTAACAAAATCATCGAAGAGAAATGGAGCGCGGAGAAACTCAAAGAACTCTGTGAGAAGTACCATTTACCTTACTTCACTCCATTTCAGGAGGATGAAAAGAAATGATGTACGCCACTCACAAGTTTGTAAAGGTGTGTTGTCAGTCTATATCTAAACTGTGTGAACGAACAATTTCGACCTCATGCATAGCGTGCGGCGTTTTCCTTCTCTTTTCAGGCGTTGGTTTCTTCCTTTTTTCTGCTGTGAACGCCGAAGATCTGGAGGTAGACAGGGCACCTGCGGCACCGAGAGAAGACACCACTGAGGAAGATGTTATAGACGGCGCTTTCTATTTCCGTTTAATGTGTTGGGGGTGTCATGCAGGAGAGACACGCGGTACGGAGGCACCGGACCTCTTCAAACCGCAATGGCTTTACGGATGGACGGATGACGGTATCTTCCAGACAATATTCAACGGACTTCCGGGAACGCGGATGCAAAAGTTCGGTGGTAAACTCTCTGACGAAGCGATTAACATGATTGTTGGTTACGTCCGATCGGAACAAGCAAAAGCCGCAGGCGTTTCCGTAGAGGAAACAAAACCTTCTGAGGAATGGACACCTTATATGGAGGGCGATGTCAAAGCAGGAGAAACTATCTTCTTCTCAGACGGATATGCTTGTGGTAAATGCCATACAGTTCACGGCAGAGGTGCCACTGGTACTGGCGGCGAGATAGGTCCCGATTTGACCTATATAGCGCGCACGCGTTCCCCGCAATTCATTGTGGAATCCACCCTCAATCCGCGTGCCTACATCGCTGATGCGTACGAATTGCTCACTATTTTCACCAAAGATGGAAAGGAAATTACGGGCAGGAAACGGTATCTGTACGATCACAGAGGGCGTAAGAATGATGAGGTTGTGCAGATACTTGATAGTTCAGGGAAGTTGTGGACGACTTACTATAAAAAAGATATAAGGAGCACCAGCGTTCCACAAGCAGGCGTTATGCCTGAAAACTATGCTGATATTCTTTCAGTAAAGCAGATGCATGACCTTCTGGCATATCTGTTCACGTTGAAATAGCCATCAGCAGTCAGGTCGCTTCGCTCTCAGTTTTCAGCAAAGAGGTTTTCGTTTAACAGCATCCTCTTTACTGATGGAAACCGATTGTCGATGGCTGACCACTATTCTAATAATACCGAAAACGTAGCCTGTAATGTAATGGAAGGCGGATCTATATCAAAAACCGTCAAAGTTCAAACCCACGTCATTTAACCGCAAGGAAAATTTAAAAGATGATTCGTGTAATTATTAATGGGGCATGCGGACGTATGGGACGGCTCATTATCCAAGGTGTCTCCCAACAAGCCGATATGGAACTTGTCGGCGCGATTGAATATCCTGAACACCCACAAATCGGGAGCGATGCGGGTGTCGTCGCAGGTATCGGCGATATCGGTGTCCCCATCACAGGTGAACTCGACGACCTACTTCAAAATGCTGATGTCGTCATCGAATTCTCCAAACCTGAAGCAACCATTGAACACCTCCGACAAGTCGTCAATGCCGACAAAGCGATGATAATCGCAACAACCGGATATGATCCTGACGAGCTGGAAACGGTCAAAGCACTCGCCTCACAGATCCGCTGCGTGATGGCACCGAACATGAGCCTCGGTGTTAACGTGATGATCCAAGCCCTTGAATTAATCGCTAAGGCTCTTGGAGACGATTACGATATTGAGGTCATAGAGGCACACCACAACCACAAAGCAGATTCACCGAGTGGCACAGCACTCCGTTTAGCGGAAACTGTCGCTGCGGCATTGGATCGAGACTTAGACGAGGTAGGTGTCTACGGCAGACACGGCATTGTCGGTGCGAGACCTAAGAAACAGATCGGCATCCATGCGGTACGAGGCGGTGACATTGCTGGCGACCATACCGTGCTGTTCGCAACCGAGGGTGAGCAATTGAGTGTTGTCCATCGCGCCCACAGTCCAGAGGCATTCGCCAAAGGGGCGATTCGCGCAGCGAGATGGGTCGTCGATGCCCCCAAAGGCTTACACGACATCAGTAAAGTCCTTTTTGAGAAGTAATAAGCACGACCTTAACTTCTTAGTAGCAACCCGACTGACTTAAACGGTGCCGAGAGGTCCATAGTAAAAAAATGATTCGTGTAGTTATTACCGGTGTCTGTGGTCGTATGGGACGGTGCATCACACGAGGCATCGCCCAACAATCAGATATGGCACTCGTTGGGGCTATCCAATATCCATCGCATCCACACATCGGAAGTGATGCTGGTGTTGTCGCGGGTATTGGTGAAATAGGTGTCCCTATCACGGGTAAACTTGAGGATGTCCTCCAAAACGCTGATGTCGTGATTGAGTTTTCAAAACCGAAAGCGACCTTGGAGCATCTTCAACAGGTTGTCAATACAGAGAAAGCCATAGTTATCGGAACGACCGGGTTTGATTCTGATGAACTCGCAACCATCAAAGCACTCACCTCTCAGATTCGTTGTGTGATGGCACCGAACATGAGCCTCGGTGTCAATGTGATGATTCAAGCACTCGATTTAATTGCAAAAGCTCTTGGAGATGATTATAATATTGAGGTAATAGAAGCACATCACAATCACAAATCGGATTCGCCGAGCGGCACTGCACTCCGTTTAGTAGAGACGGTCACTGCATCACTGGAGCGAGACTTAGAAGAGGTGTGCATTTATGGCAGACACGGCATTGTCGGCGCGAGACCGAAGAAACAGATTGGTATCCATGCGGTGCGTGGCGGTGATATTGCTGGCGATCACACAGTACTGTTTACAACTGAAGGTGAGCAATTGCGTATTGTTCACCGTGCGCATAACCCAGAGGCGTATGCCAAGGGTGCGATCCGTGCAGCGAGATGGGTCGTCAATGCGCCTAAAGGCTTACACGATGTCAGTGAAGTCCTTTTTCATTCTCAGAAACATGACTAATCGGATGTTGCAACGTCATTCGCGTGTTTCCTGTGTGTCTGTTGTCCTCATCATTGCATTATTTATAATCGGATGTGAAGATATAACGTCTAAGGAACAGAGACGGTACAGATGGAAAACCGTCATGGAGGGTGATTGGAGTTCGCACCTATACGATGTCTATTTTGTAAATGAGAACATAGGATGGGCAGTTGGCAACGCGGTAGACCTAATTCCAAGTCTTGATCATGAAGAGGGTGCGGAAAGCCTCATTATCCATACAAAAAATGGCGGACAGACGTGGCACAGACAGAGCAGTAGTGCTTTCGGCAGACCGTTGCGAAACGTCTACTTTCGCTCTGCCTTAGAAGGTTGGTGCACCGGTGAAGGCGGTGTTCTGATCCATACGACAGATGGTGGCAAAACGTGGCAGCACATCGAAACAGGCACAGAAAACAACTTGCACGATCTTTTTATAGGCGAGGCTACAGGGTGGATCGTCGGGGATTGGGGCACACTGCTAAAAACAACCGATGGTGGACAGACGTTTACAAAGATTGATGGAAAGGTGTTCAACAGAAAATCACTGAAAGGTGTCCACTTCGTAAGCGAAAATCTGGGCTGGATTATCACCTACAACACACCGACATCAACACATAATGAAAATGCGGGTTACATCTATCAAACAACCGATGGGGGAGAGACCTGGCAAACCCAATTCGAGACAGAAGATGCCCTATTCAACCTTCACTTTATAGACGAACAGACGGGCTGGGTTGTCGGCGACCGGCGGAGTGTTTTCGCAACAACTGACGGCGGAGAAACCTGGGAATTTATCACACACGGGACAAATGAACGTCATAAAAGCAGTTACGGACAACCGGAGTATCTCGGCAAAGAGCCACTACATACCTTTACACTTTACGATATTGACTTCGCGGATGCCCAAAACGGTTGGATTGTCGGCGACTTAGGGGTGATTCTTCACACCTCATCTGGTGGAAAAGGAAAATGGAAACATCAACGCGGCGGTCCCCGCTTTCACAATAGTGCGGACGCTGTCCTATTGGGGCTCGACTTCGTCTCTAAACAATTGGGTTGGGCAGTCGGTGAAAACGGAACCATCCTACACACTCGCAACGGTGGCGTAACATGGGAATCACAATCAAGTCCGAGCCACCTCCTTGTTGGTGTTTGTGCCACCTCGTCTGAGGAAGGATACGTCGTTGGAGACCGAGGTTCCATTCTACGAACCGAAGATGGTGGCGTTGTATGGAACGCACAAGACAGCCGCACGACGGAGTGTTTCGGTGCGACTCACTTTGTGTCCCCACAAGTCGGATGGGCAGTTGCTGAAGCTGGTGTGATTCTGCACACGGCAAACGGCGGAAGCGTTTGGCATCGTCAAACTTCAGGGACAGAGCAGGATCTGCTCTCTCTTTTTTTCGTGGACGAAAAAAACGGATGGTGTGTAGGCAGTGGCGGCGAAATCATCCACACAAATGATGGCGGGAAAACGTGGAATCGACAAAAGAGCAGAACGACTTGGAATCTTTTTGACGTTCACTTTACTTCCAAGCAGCGCGGTTGGGTGGTTGGGATGAATGGCACAATGCTTTCCACAGTTGATGGCGGCACCAATTGGAAGTTGTCATCTATCAGTCGGCGGCACCCATTCTTTTTCCTCGATGCCGTTACCTTCGTCTCACCAGAAATTGGATGGGTCGTAGGTTTAGATCTACGCAGCTTGGGTATGGATGGGCTGATTCTACATACGGAGAACGGCGGAAAAACATGGCAACGCCAAGAGAGTCATACTGCCAATTTTCTTGACGACGTATTTTTTATCTCAGAAACAGAAGGTTGGATCGTTGGAAAAGAGGGGCTTGTCCTGCACACAAATGATGGCGGGCAAAATTGGAGACCCCAGCACACAGAAACTCGGACAGATTTGAAGGCTATTTATATAAGCAGCAGAGACAGCGGATGGGTGGTTGGTCAAAACGGAACAATTCTCAGGTATGAGGCTGTTCCGTGAATAGTTTTCAGTCGTCAGTTATCGGTTTTCAGTGAAGAGAAACTCTGTAACAATCTCCTGAAACTTGGAATATTCCAGACTGAGGTGAATTGTTACCAGAAACCTCTTGTGACTGATAACTGACAACTGATAACCACTTCCTCCGAAAACTATTCTTCTGACAATTGGTGACCCTACAAAAGGAAAAGCAACATGACAGACGAACAAAAATACCTATTTGACTTACAAGGTTTCATTCTGCTAAAGAGTGTTATCCCGCAGTCAGTGGTTGATGCGTGTAACGCTGTGTTAGACGAGTACGAGAATATGCCGCCTGACGATTATCCGTCTCCACTGTGCCTCGGCACACAACGAACGGAGAAGGAACTCTATATCTCCAATATTTTGGAGGCAGATAGCGTCTTTAACGCCCTCATCGACATTCCAGAGGTGTTGGACGTAATCCAAGGCGTAACCGGCGGTCCCTATCGACTCAATCACACGTATACGATTTACCGGTGGGGCGGTGGCTATACCGGGTTACACATGCACGGAACACCGATTATCCCGAAATGTCAATACCATTGCAAAAACGGAGAGATGGTGTCAACCTTAACAAAAGCAGTCTTTCCGATGCTGGATTGCGATGTAGAAGACGGGTGTTTCGCTGTTATACCGGGTGCCCATAAAAGCAATTTCCCAAAACCTTGGGGAGGTCATCCCGACGAAAACCCAGTGTTGACACCGATCCCAGCAAAAGCAGGGGACGCTGTCATCTTTACGGAGGCACTCACACACGGGTCCGTCATCAATGTTTCTGGCAACCCGCGCCGGACGCTCTATTACTGCTACAGCATCGGCTACATGCCAGATTGGGGCGGTCAAGGTTTGCACTTCAGCCCTAACGTTATGGAAAGCCTCAGCGAAACCCAACAGTCAATCCTTCATCTTAAATAGTTTTAACCATCAACTCGCGCCTTAGCAAAAATATCTGTAGACGAGTTGATGGTTAAAGTTTTCAGTTATCAGTTTCGAGTTAAAAAAGGGTTTTGATAGTCCGAATATTCCTTGCTGATAACTTCTTTATCAATCGAGAACGTAAGCCCGTAATGAAATGGAGGGCGGCTCTGCACAGAAGCACGTGATGCCCCAACCAACGTTACTTAACCGCAAGGTAAATTAAAAATATGATTACGATCGCAGAACGGTTAGAGAAACTTCCACCTTATCTCTTTGTAGATTTACGTCAAAAAATGCAGGCAGCACAAGCACGAGGCGTTGATGTGATTAGCCTCGGCATCGGTGACCCGGATATTCCGACACCAGACCCAGTTGTTGAAACCTTATGTAGCGCAATCCAAAACCCCGATGACTCAGACAGACACCGCTACGGGTGCGACATCCCCGTTGACGATTTCCCACAAGCAGTCCTCGACTTTTACCAACATCGTTACGGGGTCACACTGTCCGATGAACAGGTTGTGACAACGCTCGGTAGTAAAGACGCTATCGTTAAAATGGCACTGGGCATTCTCAATCCAGGCGACATCGGCATCGCAGCGAGTCCAGGCTATCCGACCTACAACATTGGACACGTGTTTGCCAGCGCGACGACCTACTACGCGCCGATTCTGCGAGAAAACGATTTCTATGTTGACTTTGACGCTATTCCTGACGAAGTAAAACGCCTCGCCAAAGTCCTTTGGATCAACTATCCAAACAATCCCACGACAGCCACTGCCGACCTCGATTTTTTCGAGCGCGCCGTAGAATTTGGACGACAAAACGACATTCTTATTGCGCACGACAACGCTTACAGCGAAAATACTTACGATGGGTATCGCTCCCCAAGTATTTTGCAAGTAGAGGGTGCCACCGAGGTCGCTGTCGAATTCTTTTCACTGAGCAAAGCGTTCAATATGACAGGATGGCGATTGGGATTTGTCGCTGGCAATCCAATTGCTGTCGATGCTGTCAAGAAGGTCAAAGACAATATCGATAACGGTTCGCTCCGTGCACTCCAGTTCGCCGGTGCAAAGGCACTCTCAATCGTAGACGAAATTACACCAGCGATAAACGCAGTTTATCAAAAGCGCCGAGATATGGTGGTAGACGCGCTTACGGATAGCGGATGGGAAATCGAGAAACCGAAGGCGACGATATATGTTTGGGCATCCGTTCCACCGCGGTTTAACGGATCCAGCCGCGCCTTTGCGACAGCACTGCTTGAGGAAGCGGGCGTTGTTGTAACACCGGGACTCGGATACGGACAATGGAGCGAAGGTTATTTCAGAATCTCACTTACGTATCCAGACGCAGTGATTGAGGAAGCAATTTCCCGGATTCGCGATTTCTCGCAGTAAAGAAATAGCCGTCGGCTCTCGGGTGTCAGCAGTCAGAAACCAAAAGATTTTGATCATCAACTTGGCTTCCAGATTTACAAACGGACGAGTTGATGATCAAAGCCGCGAAGTGCTCTTCTACCGGGAGCCGAAAGTCGAAGACCGATAGCAATAAAAAAGATTATGACACACATTAACTCTTGTTCAGCGAGTTTTAGGGATTTGCAAACCACAGCGAAAAACCTCACTTTAATTTTTATCGTAGCCCTTGCGACAGTTTTTGTTTGTGTTGAGGCAAGAAGTGTTGAGCAAGTTCAAACCTACACCGTTGCCGATGGATTGGTGGGTCCAGTTGTTCCTGTTATTTTCCAAGACAGTCGAGGCGCCCTCTGGTTCGGTTCCAATCAGGATGGGGTCAGTCGGTTTGATGGGAATACATTTGAATCCCACATTGGGTCCCCGGACACTTCGGAAGACCTACTTGTGCCCGATGGAAAAGCGGGTGCGCTGCTCGGCGAAACACGACTCATCACCGAAGATAAGTGGGGACATATCTGGTTCCTCACGCGTGTGCCTTCAGAAACCTCAGGCAGAGTCAGTCGGTTTGACGGCACTTCAGTCAGCCTTATCAGTAGAGGCAATTGGCTGATCGTTGATCGAAAGGGCGATGTTTGGGTCGGCGACAATCAGAGGCTAACGAAGTATATCACCCCAGGCGTTCAACGTCCGTCACAAGCACAGCCAAACGAAATTATAGGCGAGAATCTCGCTCGTTCAGCGACTTTGACAATAAACGTCATCTTTGAAAGTAAAGATGGCACCATCTGGCTCGGTGGACATGAAGGGGCGGAAGAACAGACCGGTGTAATTTTGAGTTTCCGAGAGACGCGTTGGGTGCGCGAAGTCCCAGAACCCAGCGATAGTGACCAAGCAAGTGATGAAACAGAAAACCAAATGCCGAGTGTCAGCCAAGGTGCTGGATTCAAACGGTACGATATGGAGAATCTAAACACCATTGGTACTATCGAAGCGATAGCCGAAGGTCCGAATGGAAACCTCTGGTTCGGTGGCTACAACCTTCTCTTGCGGTTCGATGGGCAGACTTTTGAACAGGTACTCCCTCTTGCTTGGGGACAAGGCAGCACAAGGACACGTAACCCTTCACTAACCGGGAAGAGAGCGTCAATCCGAAGTGACAAACAAGGACGCGTTTGGTTTAGTGATGGACGCACCACAAGGTGGTGGAAGGGTTCACAACATGGAAACCTAACAGGGTTCCTTGAACTTGAAGATGCTTTGGGAAACCTATGGATGACGGATGAACTTGGAGCACATCAATACGATAGTACGCTTAATTTAGCTACCGTCTACAGCGAACTCGGAATTGAGGCGATCCATACGATTTTTGAAGCCGTTGACGGTAAATTGTGGTTCGGCCACAATAACGGGGCAACAGCATTTGACCCAACACCTGTAATTAGCACACATGCAGGACTCGGTACGAATAGGGTCCGAACGGTGTATGAGGATAGTCGAGGTTATCTCTGGTTTAGTATTCTTGGCGGTGCTACGCGCTATAATCCGCAAACAACAGAACTTACCACGCATCTATTCAGAGTAGATTCAGCACAAAACACCTCGTCCCCCAACTCCCAAGTTAACGCCAGTAGTATAGATCGCTCTCGGTTCCCTCGAACTGAAATTGAAAGAATATTTGAAGTTGGTGGAGATGTCTGGTTTATTGATGAACCGAGAGCGCGCGCTGGCTCTACAAGAGCTACATATACGTTCTTCCGGTTCGCAAGCGGAAAAGTGGATCAGGTGTCTATTCCTATCCGAATCCAAGTCGGACCCGGCGGCGAAATGTCGGGCGGCAGCACTGATATACACATTATTGAAGGGAAAGACGTATGGCTGGCTTTCGGTGGGCATCTCTTCAAAGCAGACAGAACAGGATTACTGCAGCTCACGGACACAGGCTTCCAAAGAATACTCTTTCAACAAACCGGTCCGGGGACAGTCCCTCAGCCAATAAACGCGCTTGATCACGGCGCAGCCGCCATCACCGATTTATACAAAGATACCAACGAGAGACTCTGGGTACATTTTGAGAACGGAAAAGTCCTGCGCTATCCGAAAACGATTGCACAATTAAAACCGACAGATCGTCCTATTAAGCCAGAAGTCCTTCCCCTAAAAGCAACAATGCTGTTGAAAGCCGCATCGGGAAGCAAATGGTTTTTTAACGCGGTAACAGGAAAGTTGATAATCTGGAGCGACACTGAACTTGGTGGACCAATTCTACTCGACGGAGAGTCCAGTTCAGCCCCACTCGCAGTATGGAAGGATCCCAAGCAAGAAAATAACCGAATAACTTTCCTTTTCCCTGATGTTCTCAAAACCTATCACGGCATAGCCCTCATCTCTGTTGACGATTTTGAACTTGCCGATGTTCAAACTTCTCTAACCTCACAAGAAGGTGTCCTCTGGTTAGCAACATCTCAAGGAGCCGTTCAATATGATGGGAAGAGAGTCACAAAGTACGCAAGAAAAGAAGACGAATTTCTTGTTAGCAACGTACGAGATGTGATGGAAGATAGCCGTGGAAATATATGGTTCGCAACATGGGGCGGCGGCATCCTACGCTACGATGGCGAAACCTTCTACCTCCTTACAACGAAAAACGGTTTGGCACATAATAACATCTCGAAAATTCATGAGTCCTCTGACAAAGACCTCTGGTTCGCAACCGAAGGTGGCGTTACGCACTATACACCGACGATTGGGGGACTCCCATTTTGTCGGTTAACTGCTTTAGAGGCTGATACAACCTATACTGACCTCTCATCGAGTTTAACGCTACCATCACGCGGATCAAAGACCTTTAATGTGAAAGGCATCAGTCCGCTCCGTGCTGGACTCTCTTACGAATTTAAATTGACCGGGCTGGATATCCCGACGTGGACCACCCTTTCGGCAGAGGCGTTCTCTCTCTTGAAAACCGGTTCTGGCGTTCGATCTAATGAGTGGACTGACGCTTCGGCAATCGGATTGCCAAATCAACAACTCCTGCGGGATAGCGGCGTTACACAGGAATTCCAAAACCAAAATGGAATTCTGCGCATTCGGTATACAGGTCTCAAAGCGGGAAACTATAACTTCCTCGTCAAGGCGTTCCGTAAAGGTACACCCTACACGGAACCCGCAGCAGCAGTGGACTTTAGCATCTCACCGCCCTTCTGGACGCGATGGCGCAGATACCTTCCGACACTCATCTTTGTGACCGTCGTCCTTTCTTTAGTTGGACGCTTGGTCGTCAATCGCCGACATACGGTGCAGCTGCGCAACGAAATGCGTGAAAAGGAAGAGGCGGACGTGCAACGTATCCGAGATGAGTTGAGTGAAGCGCAGAATATCCAGATGGGATTGCTACCTACGGAAGCCCCCGATACTAAGGGATTCGATGTCGCGGGGATGTCGGTGCCCGCAACGCAGGTAGGCGGCGACTTTTACGACTACCTCACCGTTGCGAATGGGCAAACCGCGATTGCCGTGGCAGATGCCGCAGGAAAAGGATTACGAGGCGCGATGAATGCCGTGCTAACGAACGGGATGCTATATGAAGTCGCGCGTTTTAAATCTGAAGCGGACATCATTCTCACCGATCTCAATAGGGGGTTAGCACCCCGCATGTACGGACCGAGTTTCATCGCACTCAACCTCGCAATCCTTGATGAAGACAAAAAACAGATCGACTATGCCAACGGTGGGCAACCCTATCCTGTTCTCAAGCGAGGCACGAACGTCTTTGAGATCGACAACAGCGACCTCCCCCTTGGCAGTATGAAAAGGGTCGAGTATGAATCCATCACTTTCGATTTAAAAGAGGGTGATGTCTTGATTTTCCATTCAGATGGTCTCATTGAAGCTCTCAATACGGATGAGGAAATGTATGGAACGGAACGCTTAAAGGAATTAGTTTCAAAAATCTCGGATAGTTACACTGCGGCGGAAGTAATTCAAAGCATCGTTTCGGATGTTCAAGGCTTCGTCGGTGACGCGGAACAATATGACGATATGACAATTGTTGTCATCAAAGTCCCGGGACATACTGACACCACAGGCAATGGCACGTAATTGGAAAAGTCCTTTGCGTGCCCGATTGTCTATGCGTTCCTGAAATCAATAACCGTTTGCCGGTATTCCTCCGGGAGACCGATGTCAAAGCGTCTGCCTTTGACGACATACCCTGAAAATCCATCTGCTTTCCGCAATTCATCTAAACAGGATGTCAGCTGGAATTCGCCGCGCTCGCGCAGGTTGTGCGTGATATTTTGTTCCAGAAACTCGAAAATCTGAGGTTGAAGCACATAGATGCCGAACACCGTCAAGAACTGATCTATATCCATTCCATCTACGTGCAAATGCTCCATTGCGTACTCAGCATCCGGTTTTTCATAAAACTCAGTCACCGAAAGCAGCGAATCC
Organism: Candidatus Poribacteria bacterium; assembly: GCA_026702755.1. Lineage (NCBI taxonomy): Bacteria > Candidatus Poribacteria > Candidatus Poribacteria bacterium. The sequence continues at coordinate 22,282 of JAPPBX010000086.1, forward strand.
TCTTCTTTCCATATACCCGTGACACAGCCGAAGTTTGACAACTGCTCAATCGGTGTCTTTTTAAGTCCAACAACACTGTGCCCCACCTGTTCATAAGCCTCAACGACCTGTTGCGCGCAGCATTTTTCCTCATCTGAACCGTAGAGATGGTCACCCAGCATCAATAGAAAGGGTTCGTTTCCAACCCATTCTCTGGCACAATAAACAGCATGCCCAAAACCTTCTTGAACGTCCTGTGTGACGAATGTCACCCGGCTCCCCAATTCCAGCAGATAGTCGCAATACGTCTTATTCTCTTTGCTGAGTTTATTGTAATGTTCAATCGGCGGTGGCGTTTTGAAAAACGACTCAAAGAGTTCGGTATCCCCAGCCTGAACAATGAGGCAGACTTCCTCAATGCCAGCACTGATCGCCTCTTCAACGATTGCCATAATCGCTGGTTTTGCCTGTCCAGAACTGTCAATCACAGGAAACAACTCTTTCTTCATCGCCTTTGAAGCAGGGAATAACCGAGTTCCAAACCCAGCAGCAGGAATGACCGCTTTTCGGACGTGGCTGCTCGCTTCGATAACCAACTTCAGACACGACATCTCTAAATCTTGTTCAATAATCTCAATAACGCGCGTCTGACTCTCTTCATCCTTCACAATGAATTGCGCGGATCCGTCTCCTTGCGAACCGACCCCCTTGCCACCCCAGATATACGGCTGAATCGGTTCATAATTGAGGACTTTGTGGAGGACAGGTGCCGTCAACTGCGAGGGACATGCCGGAATCAGGTGTTTGTCAAACTCGGTTTGGGCGCGTGTCATTAGTTTGCCTACTGTTTCTGCGTCTCCGTCCCGGAGTGCTTGATATGCCTCTTGTGTAATCTGTGCGCTTATGGGACCAAGGTAGTGTTGTACATTTTTTTCTAATTCGCTCTCAGCGAACGGATAACAATGATTTAATTGGCTCAATATTAGACGTGTATCTTTACCAGCACCGAGGTCAACAATCACAAGGTACAGATCTTTCGGTACACTGAGTTCTCGGACATCAACATTGTCGCCATCGAAAGTCATCAGGATAGGTCGTTGGTATGCACACCCTTGGTCCATCCGTCCACAACGCGAAGGCGTCGTCGTCTCACCACGGTAGGCATATTCCATTTCACCGCGTGTTGTCATCTTGAGATCATAAGTGCGATTGAAGGCACGCGCGACCAATACACTGATGGCTGCACTCGAAGACAACCCTTTTTTCACAGGCAAATCGGTGAGATAATTGTCAATTTCCAGCCCCTGCACCCGATAGTTGGTTAAAATTTGATATGCAACACCGGCGGCATAACTGAAAAATCCGCCTTTTTCAGCCTCATCAAGCAAGGCACTCCTCTCCATGGGTAGGCTATAAGGACCGTGACGGGTACCATCACTGAGAGTTGTATTCAAAATCAGCTGCGTTGGATGCGGTTTAACCTCGGCGTATACCCCTTGGTTCGTGCTGGTTATTAATGTATAACCCTTTTCAATCTCTGAGTTATTTTGCCGGTACCTTGCTGCCCAATCGCTGTGTTCCCCGAACAGGCAAATTCTTCCCGGCACAAAAAGTTTCATAGTGCGTCCCTATAAGTTTTAGAAAATAAAGTTGTCTATCAGCAGAGTCACGCAAATTGATAGTGGATTCCTTCGGCAACAACAGAATAGCCGATTCGGCGATAGATAGAGTTGGAAACTGGGTTACCCAAATCGGTGTAGAGAATACACCGGTGTCCTTCATCACGAACCTGTTTCGAGAGACTGGCAACACACGCGCTGGCGTACCCGTTGCCTCGATTCTCCGGCGGTGTATAGACCAGTTGTACTCGAACGACACCTTCCACAGGTGGTGTTAACCCTGCTACTGACACAGGTCCAGCATTGTCCCATAACCAGATCTGTCCGGCAGAGAGCCGCCTGTCAACAAGAGATTCCGCTTTGCTTTCTTGTACTGCACTTGTGTCAGCCCAAAAATGGTGTACCCAGTCGATGAGGCGTTCCCGATCACCTCGGACAGCCTTCCGCAAGTGTCCTTTAACGCCAGTAGGTTCCTCCACTTTATTGACTTCATAAATGCGCTGTCCCATAAACGGAATCACTGCTGACTTTTGCCGCTCCGCCCACTGCCCTGCAAAGTGTGCTGCCGTTGTGGCATCCCCACCGACACCGGGCAATTTTACCTTTGCATCTGATATTGCATCCACCACTGAGCGAACTATGTTGGATTCCATCGGCGTGACAATTGCGCGAAGATTCAAGGGAGACTGAAAGGCGACACCGACGACAGCGTTTCCATCCGTTGCTACCCAGTAGCGACCGGGTATAAAGTGCTCAACTCGGGCGTGTAAAAGTGTAAGAATCACATTGTTATGGACAGGCTTTGAACGCAGGAATACCTTTGCTTTGTTCAATACCCAATCTGCATTATCACTAAAGGAGACTTCGATTGCCATACTTATATTATATTATAGAGTTATTAAGTAAGTCAATTCAGTTTTTTGTAGGAGGCGGGAAACACCCAAGCACAAGAGCGAGGATACAATCCTCGCCAGCGACGGTGGGGTTCTTGTCCCTGACGAACTATAAACATATTTTCGGATTTTACCGATATAATAGAATTTACAGTGTGCGACGCTGTGCCCATTGGCACCGCTGTATCCAATCCTTTGCTGAAAGGATGACTCCTAACGGGAGTGATGTGTCCTCCGCTATTGACCGGAATGCGTTTTGTGCAGCCCCATAATCTTTCAGATGATAGGCATTGATACCTATTGTCCTCTGGGCATCTAACATAAGACTTTGGTACTGTTGTGGTGTTAGTTGCCCCAACGCTGAGGTCTCTGGAGAAATCTCACCCGATACCTGTGTCTTCTCCAAGAGTGCTACTGCACGGCGAAGGTACTGATTACTACTTTGCCACGCGCCTTCCCGATGAAGCAAGTCACTGGCTAAGAAATACGCCAACCACATATCTGGCTCTGTTTGAATGCATGTTGACAGATACGCTATCTTCTCTGCTGCATCTTTGGACTCAACCAAGACGACGCGGAGTAACTCTCGGAGGGATCGATCCTCTTGTATCGCTCCATTCGGTTGATTAGTAACCATATCTGGATAGGAGTGTGCTGCCATCCGTTTGATGCCCCTCCGCTCAATCGTCCCATACGCTGTCTGGAGAGAGGCATAAGTGCTCACCGCTTTTTCGTGTTCATTCTTTAGCCAATAAATATCGCCTTTCAGCAGCACCGCCTCTGGGCTGAACAGGGTGTCGTCCATACTCGCGATGTGATTCGCTAAGGACAACGCCTTGTCATAATCCTGCATCCGATACGCGCTGTACATTAGCCCCCGCAGCGTGCTCAAATTGTCCGGTTCATCCGACTGCATCGTCTCAAAGGTCTCCACGGCGGTGACATAATCTTTTCGGAAGTATGCCTGCCACGCAGTTTCTCGCAACGCGGCCATCTCATGGGCACAGACCCGTTCAAAGACACTGCGTTGTTTTAACCGGTAATTCGCGTAGACTATATCGCTGTCTTGTAAAGGGACGCTTTCCAAAAATTCTATCCACTCCGCCTCCAATGAAGGTAAGTCTTTCGCATAGTGTCGCACAAAATTACCGGTTGGGAAAACCCCCTTAAATTTGTCTATGCCGTAGGTATCAACAAGAAACCGAACAAAGGATCCCGCCAACAAGTAACTCTGCGAACCAGCATGCCCCCAAAAACCAACACCCATAATGCCTGACAATGGCGGTGAAATCTCCATCTGGCGCATTGCCTTTGTCCATTGATGTGCTGTAAGCCTACCTTCACTCCAATCCGCGGCAACAGCAATCCCTTCGTGAAGTCCAATTTTCAGGCTCACCTTCAATGGGGACCACGGCACAGTCAAAACATGCGCCAATTCATGTTTCAGAACGGGATGCGGAAAGCCTTGTGCATGAATGTGAAACCCGTATCCGAACGGGTCTTCCACAGATGTACTACCTGCCCCAATCAACTGCTTTTTTTGCTCAGGAGATGCATAGACATAAGCACGGACCTTTTGATATAGTTCGTCTCCTTCAGGCATGAGATAGATAGACAATTGCGCGTATTGGAATTCGCAGTCGTCAGCGATGCGTTCAATCTCGGTTTCAAGTTCACGGGCATAGAAAATTTCAAAATGTTCTGTTTCATGGAAGCCCCCCAGTCTTCGCGCAATATCGTCGCGTGTTGGACGAATTTCTAATGCCCCTGCATAGAGTTGGAAACCGAGTAAGCAAACAATTAACAGATATAGCCACACACGTTTTGTGAGGGGACTGAAAAATTTACGCCATCTTAGTTGTGGCATCAATCCGGTGTCTCTGCTCACCTCACAAATACTGACAGTAAGCCCCAAAAACAGCAGTGCCCACAACAACGTTTCTGCGCGTGCAATTAGCAATGTATCTGTTATCGGGATAACAAAATCATAAATCGGTCCGGGGAAATACCCGAATGTCGCATGATACGCAAACACCGGTGGATGAAATATTAGATTGAGGACCATCGGAACAGAAGAAACAGCGAGATAGCCGAGATACGCCAAATATGCCAACCATCGCTTTTTAATCCAGAATCCGAAGAATATCCCGGCTGTTGTTGCGTACACGCTACTGATTACGGACAGTAGAAAAAAAAACAGAAATCCTTCACCGAAATTGCAATTTTTAATACGAAGCGCGTTCAACAAAATTATACCGACTGGTAACACGAACAACCCCAAGTTAAACACCAACGCACTCCAGAAACACCGCATCACAATTTGTTTCGGTGGACCGGTAAGCGCATCGGGCTGTCGTCTCATCTGCTGTATCACCGCCAGTGTTACGTGCGCTCCTGCGAATGAGATACAGAGTGCCATCACCGCGCAAAACTCAAAAGCAAAAATGTTAAACAACGGAACATTGGCAAGTACCAGTGCCAATACACTGAACGCGATGAACCACAGCCAATATGAAAATGCCTTATGTATTGTAGGTTTTCTGTACATCTCTTGAAGATTGAAAGTCGGGTTTAGTGTGCATTTTACTTGGATATCCCCTGTGTGTCAAGCAGAATTCCTTCTTTGTAGAAGACGATTAATTGCTGAAAATTGGATAGTTCTGTGCCTCCAAACAGATACGTTGACAAAAATCGCGTATATTACGTATAATTACAATATCCGACTTTGCGAACAATTAAAAGCTCATGTCTTTCACCTATCATGCAGCGATCCTTCTTCAACACATCTCTTTTTCACCTCCAACGACTCTCAATACTGTGTATGTGGACTTTGGGGCAAGAGAAATTCTAATTTTGTCAGGCTATTCGCAACAAAAGGAGATATTTTCATGGAAAATAGAAAACCGTTAATCCCTGCCCTGAGACCCCTTGACGACACAGATGTGACAACTTGGGAACTTCCTGAGGAAGCAATCGGCAGGTTAGGCAGGGGAATAATAGCTGATTTGGCGTTTTCGCCGGATGGTGAATCTCTCGCAGTCGCAACTACTATTGGGATCTGGCTCTATGAACTTGCTACCATGAAACCGATTGCATTGTGGGAAACCGAAAGGGGGTTGGTTTCTACTGTCTCCTTTTCACCCAATGGACAATGGATCGCCGCCAGCAACTGGGACGGTATCATCAAGGTATGGGAGACAGAGACGCAACGGTGCACCGCCAAAATACAAGGATGGCATGAGCGTATCTCCCAACTTACCTTCTCACCGGATAGCCAATACCTCGCGGCATCCGGCAGGGCTTACGGTGACGTTTATGTATGGAACACAAAAACGGGTATGCACGTTGCAAGTTTCACAGTCGCGGGTACTCCGAAAAAAGGTGAACGGCTACCCGCCAGCTTTCCTGTTTGCTTTTCACCCGACGGGCAGTATCTCGCCTATGTTTCGGGTCGAATATCGCTTGCTGTCCGGCATATAGAGACGAAAGAACATATCGCGCTTCTGAAACATTTCCCCCGAAAACACATACAAGGACTTGCCTTTTCATCGTGTGGACGGTTCCCTGCTGTTGGGAGTCAAAACACATCCACCAACCGTCAGAATACTGAGTTGCGGGTGTGGGATATTGATAAAGAATCCCTTGAGATGAATGATTCAAACTACGGTGGAGATAAGTTGATACCTGCCTACTTGCCTGATGGGACCTTGCGGGTTGCCGACATATATAAGGGCAAAGTGGTCCTGTGGGACGCATCCCGAAAAGAGAAACTTGATAACTTTGAATATCAAGGCAGCACCAGCAAGGCTTTCAGGTTTTCGTCTGATGGGCAGCAATTCGCAATCGCCACGGCATGTGAGGTGCGCGTATGGCACGCGGATGCCCCGCTCACAGTAGCGTCTCATCTGATGCATACACGCATAGTTCGGACACTGTTCTTTATGCAAGATGGCAAGACATTGGTGAGCGGACACGACGGCAAAAGCGGCATTGTGTTCTGGGATATTGCCCAAAAACGAGCGCAGCAAACGTTTAGTACATCTTACGGAAAGTGCGCTTTATCCCCGTGTGAAGAGATGTTGGCTACCACTGTTGGAGAGAATGGGGAAACGATTGAAGTCTTGAATGTTGCTTCAGGAACACCGGTTACAACACTCACTAAACATAAACAGATTGTAACTGCGCTTGCGTTCTCACAGACGGGTGAACACCTTGTTAGCGGGGATACAGAGGGAAATTTGTCCGTGTGGACTGTTGAGTCTTGGCGAGAGTCGCGCGAACTCATCGGACATACTAATGGGATTACAGCAGTGGCATTTCATCCGAATGGTTCACAAGTTGTCACGGCATCCCGCGATCACACAGCCAACGTCTGGGACTTTGAGAGGGGTGAACGGCTCGCTTCGCTTCCCTTAGCCGAGGAATCGGATGTTTCTCTGTATAGAGGCGACCAGCGGCAAATCCGGCGCATCTTAAATCGCCTGAGTCAAGGTTACAGCCATAAGTCCACCCTTCATTCAATCACGTTTTCTCCATCTGGCGATCTTATCACTGGCGGGCTGCATCGTGAGATACGTTTGTGGGATGCGACAACTTATGAGACGCGTATGGCAATAATCCCACCGGATACTTGTCAGCGACCTAATGTAGTTATATTTTCGCCGTGCGGACGCTATCTTGTCTCAGGTTCTTGGTGGCAAGAAGGACAAGAAAAGGTGTCTATCCGGTTATGGGACGTTTCAACAGGTGAGAATATTGCGACCTTCTGGAGCCATCCGACAGATATTCAGGACCTCGCATTTTCACCAGACGGTTCGCTCTTAGCAAGTGGAAGTTTTGACGGCACCGTTCTCCTATGGGATATGAAACCTTTTATTGGTTCTTAAGGTATTGCTTACCCCAATAAAATCGGGGTATTTGATGGAAAATCAACACTCACAGACAACCATACAGTCTACGCAGACAAACAGCGATGTGACAACTTGGGAACTCCCCGATGGCGCAATTGCCCGATTGGGACAAGGACTCATATTTGACATGGCGTTTTCACCGGATAACGCGTCTCTTGCTGTTGGAACTCGTGTCGGGGTATGGATGTATGAACTCGACACCATGCAGCCCGTCACACTGTTTGAAACCGAACGAGGCATGATTTCTAACATCGTCTTTTCACCCGATGGGCAATGGGTTGCCACCAGCAACGCGGACGGTATCATCAATGTGCGAGAAATAGAGACCCAGCAGCGTGTCGCGAAGATACAAGGCTGGCACGATGGCACCTCCCGACTTGCTTTTTCACCGGATAGCCAATACATCGCTGCATCCGGCTACGGACACGGCGATGTTTACGTCTGGTGCGCAAAAACCGGTCAACACTTCGTAAGTTTTGAAGTGAGAGTCACACTTAAGGAAGGTGAACGCCCTCCTACCTATTTCCCACTCTGCTTTTCACCCGATGGAGAGCTCCTCGCTTATCGTTCTGGCGGGACTAACATTAATGTTCAAAACCTAAAAACAAAAGAACGCTTCGCTTATCTGAAGTCAGAGGGTGAGCTGCGCGAATCAGGAGATATGTATGATCTCGCATTTTCACCTTGTGGTCAGTTTCTTGCTGCGAGCCTTCAGGATCGAACAACACGTGAGAATATTGAGGTGCAAGTGTGGAACATTGATAAAGAGATATTGGAGACAACTTACACAGACTACGGCGGAACCCGGGCGATTCTCGCTTATTCCCCTGATGGTGCATTACGGGTTGCCGATGTTTATGAAGACAAAGTAGTGATGTGGAACGCGTCCCGGGGTGAAAAACTTGATACCATTGAATATCAAGGAAAAGGTAGGACGGAACAATGTATCTCTACGGATGGACAGCAGTTCGCAATTCTCACTGACTGCGATATCCGCGTGTGGCGTGCAGGCTCCCCTACCATAGTAGCACCGCTCACAGTGCCTCATCATGTACCCGACTCTCTGTTTTTTTATCAATCGGGCAAGATGTTGGTTTGCAAATACTGGAATGAAGGTGTCGTTTTCTGGAATGTTGTTCAGAAACAGGTGATACCTCCCCCGATCCCACCAGAATGCGGGGGCAAAAGGTGTGCGCTGTCCCCTTGTGAAGAATTGTTGGCTCTCATCGGAGAGGATGGACAAACACTTGAAGTCTGGAACATCACGTCCGGAACCCGAATAGCAGAACTCACCGAACATCAGAGTTTAATCACCACCGTGGTGTTCTCGCCGTCAGGGGAACACCTCATCAGTGGAGATATAGATGGAAAACTTGTTGTGTGGCGTGTCCAACATTGGGAAAAGCAGTATGCATTTATAGGGCATACCGATCCGCTTCGGGCAGCAGCCTTTCACCCGAACGGAAAGCAATTCGCTACGACTGACGGAAGGAGTATATTTCTTTGGGACGTTACGAGTGGTGAACAGCTTGGTTCACCTTCTGTAGACTCCACCTTTGTTGCCCTATATAAAGGAGATATGCGACAAATCCAGCGGCAAACTCAGTCACGTAACAAACCTTCAAAGAATCTCCATTCAATTGCGTTTTCACCTTGCGGCACTTTATTGGCTGGTGGGTTATTCGGTGGGATTCATCTATGGGATGCTGCAACTTTAGAGCCGCGCATGGGGATGATTCTACCTGCGAGTTGCTCCTGGGTTGTTGGTGTTGTTGTGTTTTCTCCATGTGGTCGGTATCTTGCCTCTGGTTCTTGGTGGAACAAAACAGACAAAGTCTCCGTTCGTTTATGGGAGGTTGCCACTGGGGAAAACATCCATACCTTCTGGGGGCATACCTCAGATGTTCAAAATCTCGCTTTTTCAAAGGATGGCGAACTCTTGGCAAGTAGCAGTTATGATGGCACCGTCCTGCTTTGGGATATGAAACCGTTTATAAATTCTTAAAAGTGTCCAACCCAATTTATCTACCACAGAGACCAATTGAAAACAAGGTGTTATGAAATTTTCTTTGAAGTTTTAGATAAAATATGTTAAAATACGATGTGATGAGTTTTACAGTGCGGTGCCAACCGGGCAAAGCGAGATTGGCATAACTCGTAAATCAATACAACAAGGTTGCGTTTCTGGAACGCGCAACAGGAGGAACTAAAATGGCAAATGGATTCACAAGATTTTTCAAGGCTATCTGGTACACGCTGACAGGACGGGCACACGAATCTGCGGATAGAATGATGGAAAACCCTGAAGCTGTCAGAGGAGCTTACGAGGACATCATCAAGGACAAGAAGGGGAATATTCAACGCTACAAGCAAGCAATTGGTCAGCTGATTGCACTCGTTGAGCAGAAAAGATCCGCGGTCAAAAACCTGACTGATGAAGTCGAGCGACTTGAGGAACTAAAATCAGGAGCGATCGCGAAGGCACAGCAGACCGCTGCTGAACTGCAAGGTCAAGGACTCGCCCAGGAAGAAATTAAGGTGCACGCTGAATATACGCGATGTGTCACCGCTTATCAAGATTTCAATTCCAATTTGCAGGAGAAAACCGGTCGCATTACGGAACTGGAAGGTGAGATTGAAGGTGCCCAAGCGGATATTGAATCTCATAAACTTCAGATTACGAATCTACATCGCGATTTGGATAAGATCAAGTCCGAACAATCTGAAGCGGTTGCGGATCTGATTACCGCACGAGAACAGGAAGAAATCGCTGATATGCTCTCTGGTATCAGCATGGACGGCACCTCTGCCGAGTTGACGCGGATGCGAGAAATCCGGGAGAAAGCGAAAGGGCGTTCAAAAGTTGCACAGGAATTGGCGGGTACGGATTCAAAAAACGAAGAACAGGAATTCCTTGCTGCAGCGCGATCATCTTCAACCTCCGACGAATTTGATGCGTTGATCTTCGGCGCACAGCAGACTGACACCAAAACGGAAACAGAGACGAAAAAGGAAACAACAGATTCCGATTCTGAATTGCCAGTATAACGTACTACAAAAGACGCAGCACCTCATCCGAAGGTTACCATCTCAAACAGAAGGGGGCGAGAACTCATAGCCGTTAAAAGCCCAGACTACACATTTCCGAAAGAAGCCGGAATGCTCATTAATTCGGGAACGTCCCGTAGCCTCGTCCTGTCTGGAAATATCCACGATCTCTTTTTTATGCGCGATGGAGATAACACGGACTATATTCCACTCATCCCCTTTTTGACGTGCAGCTGGGACATTCCAGGGTTCATTCTGATAGTTTATGAGCTCAATGGACCTATCCGGTTTGCCCAAGAAGCTGAACGTGAAAAAGTTAAGCGTGCTTTCGAGCTATGGCGAGGCACAACCGATGCAAACCTCAACATAGACGCAAGTCACGGACGGGGTCCGTTACAAGGCATACTCGATGCCGCTCCCCCTCCTGATGCCTCCTTTGAGCAGTACATGAACGATGCAATCGGCAGTCCGACCTTGGCACTTGAACTCCTAAGGCAGTTCTGCCTGTTGTCCCGATCCACAAATGCGCAAGGTGAAAAGTTTCTATCCGAAAAATTGATAATCCTGATTGAAGCAACAGACATGTTGCTTCCAGAAGGTGAAATTCGGAGTTTGTCCCTTCCAGACAGACATCGGGTCAGTATCGTTCAAGATTGGATATCCGACTCCAGTTTCATGAACGGCAACGATACCGTCATTTTCATCACGGAATCGGCAAGCCTTGTGAGTTCTCGGATTATCAGACTGCCACAGGTCATCACCGTCGAAATCCCATCGCCGGGGATGGGAGAGCGTCAACATTTCATCTCATGGTTTAATAACACACCACAACTCGTAGAGAAGCCACTAAACCTTTGGGGCACGCAAGCGCAACTTGCAATGCTCACAGCCGGTTTATCCATCCAAGCATTACGCCAGCTGCTTCTCTCTGCCTGTTATTCTGGAGAAAAACTGGAACCTGAGGACGTTATCGGGAAAGTGTCTGAATTTATCCAAGGGCAATTAGGCGAGGACGTTGTAGAATTCAAAAAGCCTGAGCACAGTCTTAAAGACATCGTTGGTAACCAAAAACTGGTGGCGTTTCTGCAGACACAGTTGATTCAGCGGATCACTTCGACCGGTCTCGATGCAATCCCCGGCATGAGCGTTTGTGGTCCCATCGGTAGCGGAAAAACCTTTATCTTCGAGGGGCTTGCAGGTGAACTCGACATTCCTGTGCTTGTCCTCAAGAACATTCGGAGCATGTGGTTTGGACAGACAGATGTGCTGTTTGAAAGGCTTCGGCGGCTGTTGATGGCACTCGTAAAGGTGCTTATCTTCGTTGACGAAGCAGATACGCAATTTGGCGATGTCGGGAAGGATGCACACAGCACAGAACGCCGTTTGACCGGAAAAATACAGGCGATGATGTCGGACCCGCAACTCCGCGGCAATATTACATGGCTCCTAATGACCGCCCGAATCTACAACCTCTCACCTGACTTACGGCGAGAAGGCAGAGTTGGCGATATAGTAATCCCCGTGCTTGATCCAAAGGACGAGGACCGCGAGGCTTTCCTCCGTTGGACGATTGCCAAAGTCCTTCCCGGTCCCCTGTCTGAAGAAGCAGTCAAACGACTTGCAAAACTGACTGAGGATTATTCCGCTGCGAGTTTCGCATCGCTGCGCTCGGATCTGGAAGCCGCCAGTCTCCTCAAAAACGATAAACTAACACCTGATGAAATCATCGCTGTCGCAGAAGATCGAATCCTACCCAATATTGGACCGATCCGACACTATCAAACCTTGCAAGCCCTCGTGAATTGCACACGAAAATCCTTACTCCCTGACGACTACTCCCCAGAAATCCGAGAATCGTGGGTCAAACAGATTGCACAACTCGAAGCCATCGGAATTAGTGGATAGTGGGAAAAATCATGTCTTAGCACGCACCCCAATTTTGTGTTATAATGTTAATGTGTAATGAACACAGTGTAGTGTTTTATAACAACATTTCAGAAGGAGAATTACCATGTCATATTCTGCTGCTACCTCTGAAACCATCGCCGCCCGCGGCGAAGAAATCTATCAGCAGTACCGCGAAGAACTTGAAGTTCAACACAAAGGTCAGTTTTTTGTGGTCGATATTGAAACAGGAAACTATGAAATCGCCAATGAGGATTTAGTCGCTACAGAACGCCTTCTTGCTAAAAATCCAGAGGCTATGACTTACGGTCTGCGAATCGGCTTTGGAGCCGCCTATCGCCTTGGCTTTAGAATTTCGGATCCAGCACAATGATTATAGGAAAAATTAGGGCGGATCGAGAAGCCGTGATTGAATTGGAAGTTGTTGGCTTAGCACAACGGGTAAAAATTGAGGCGGTTATTGATACAGGTTTCACTGGCTATTTGATGCTACCAAGCGATTTAATTGATCGCCTGAATCTTCCACTGATTGGTAAGCGAGACGTGATTCTCGCTGATGGAACCAGCGTTCCCCTCAATTTATACCGTGTGAAAGTGATATGGCACAGCGTAGAACGTGTGGCGTACGTTTTACGTGCAGATGCTGAATCGTTAGTTGGTATGTCGTTGCTTCACGGAAGTCGCGTGACACTGGATGTGGAAACAAATGGAGATGTAATAATTGCCCCTTTGCCTTAGACACATTACTTAACCAGCAGCAACACTTAAGAACAAACATTCCGTAAATTAGTTACAATTGAAGGGAGAAGAAGTCTCGATGCAATTCAAAATCCCGTTACGTCAACGACTACAGCTCGTAGTCCAGTATCTGGCTACGGCAGCAGTGCTTCTTCTATTCTATGGAATTCACACGGCTATCGCCCAAACCGCCACGCAGATTGCTAAAACGAAAGCCGCTACTGTTTCCTTAGAGATGAAGGACAACACCGGCAAAATCATCAGCATCGGCAGCGGCTTTTTCGTTCAATCCAATCTCATTGCCACCAACTACCACATCATTGTAGGAACAGCGAGTGGCACTGCGAAAGTCGACGATAAAGATACACACTACACTATTGAAGGGTTCACTGCAATAGATGCAGCCAACGATCTTGCCCTTCTAAAAGTTACGGCGTACGGTGTCAAACCATTGCCACTCGGCAATAGCGATATCCTTCAGATCGGCGAGACTGTCCATGTCGCCGACAATTCCTTAGGTGTCGTAAATTTCTGGGACGGTATTATAAAGAGATTTCGCGATAAGTACACCACGGAACGAATTCTGATGACAGCACCTATGGCACCCGGAAGAAGTGGAGCTCCAGTGCTAAACCGCTGGGGTGAAGTTATCGGGATGTCTTATATAACGACTGAAAGTGTAACCACTGAAAGTGGGCAGTACCTCCAATTTGCCATCCCCTCACGTTACCTCAAGGCACTGCTAGCTGAGTCTAAACGAGTACACTCTTTTTCATGGGATACACATTCCATCTCCGCAGAAACATACTTCTTGCGAGGTAAAATGATGGAGAGTCTCTCGCGGTATGTGGATGCAATTGAAGTCTACACCCACGCAATTCGACGCAATCCAAATTACAAGATTTATTACAATCGAGGACGTGCCAAGAGTTGGCTTGGACAATACACCGCCGCCATACAAGACTACAACAAAGCAATACAACTCAAGCCTGATGATTCTTTTATTTACAGTAGTCGCGGAAGTGCCAAAAATAGTCTGGGTCAATACTTTGAGGCTATACAAGATTATGACAAAGCAATACAACTCAAGCCAAATAGTGCCTATACCTACGTAGGTCGAGCACATGTAAAGGAACAACTAAACCAATACGCAGCCGCTATACAAGATTATGATATGGCAATACAACTCAGACCTAATGATTTCCTTTTCTATCTTGATCGGGGAGATGCCAAAGTTAAACTAGGACAGTATTTTGCTGCAATACAAGACTATGACAAAGTAATACAAATCATCCCGCAAGGTGCTAGGGCCTACCACAGTAGGGGAAATGTTAAAGCTCAACTCGAACAATATGCTGCTGCTATACAAGATTACGACAAGGCAATACAAGTTAATCCAAATTATGAGATTGCCTATTACAGCCGTGGATACACTAAGGCACGCCTCGGGCAATACTTCGCCGCCATACAAGATTATGACAAGGCAATACAACTTAGACCTGATGCTGCTTCTACGTACCGAAGTCGCGGGATTGCTAAGTCTCAACTCGGGCAACACTTTGCCGCTATACAAGACTATGATAAGGCGATACAACTCAATCCTGATTTTGCTTATGCCTATTACAGTCGAGGACTTGCTAAAGTCTTGCTCAATCACATAATGGAGGCAAAGCAGGATTTTCAAACTGCCTTGAAACTTGCGAAACAGGTGGGTAATGTTAGCCTTGAATCTGATATTAAGTCAGTACTTCAGACATTGGAATAGCAAGATTTGAAAAGCAGCGAAATAGAACTGGATGCTACAGTTAATTTGTGAGATTCTCTTGACTTTTCACTTGGAGGTTTTCAATATCACATCGGTTCAGTTAAGCTCAATTGCCTCTCCGCTTGCAGCGGAACGATATCCGGCGCAGATGATTTCTACGGAATGCGCGGCAAACTCGGCGTTCATTTCACTCTCAACACCGTTCTCAACACAATCCACAAACGCGCTGAACTCTCGTGGTCCATCGTCATCACTACCGACATCAATCCATTGTTGCTTTGGGCGCATCCCGATCTCCGATTGTGTGCTACTCCACATCCCCATTGGATCCAGTGGGTGGGGTGTCGGCGGTTCAAATGCTGGTTCAGCGGCAAAAACCTCCAAGCGGTTCGCCGACGCATCAAACGTCAAAGTCCCCTCGGTGCCGATGAGATGTACCTTCCGAATGCCACCTTGTGCGTGACTCTGCCATCCGTAGCGTCCACCGACAATCGTCGCCGTAATTCCATCTTCCAAGTCCAGAACTAAAGCACCAAAGTCCTCAAGACCACAGTCGCGATGTTCCTTAAAGAAATAGTTCGCTGTTCCACCGAAAACACGCTGTACCCGCTTCTGTGTCAACCAATTCACCATAGATACCGCGTAGACCCCGACATCAAACATCTCAGGTTTCGCTTCAACGAAACTGTAGTGTTCCAAGGTCGGTTTTTGGATTCTTTTTTCTCCGACGGGTGCGGTGCCCGGATGCCCTTTGGAAAACAGGACATCACAATGAATTGCCTGAAGTTCGCCGATGCGTCCACTCGTCAACGCCCTCTGAACGGTGCGCGCCCAAGCACTGTGAATGTTGCTAAACATCTGGCTACGGACACCACTTTTCGCAACAGCGTCAACAATTCGGTTCGCATCTTCCGCGTTGAGTGCCATCGGCTTATCAAGATAAACGTGCTTTCCCGCTTCTGCGCATTTCGCCCCTATACGTCCGCGACGTTCCACATCTGTACAGAGGCTCACGATATGCACGTCCTCGCGTGCCAATGCTGCGTCGAGGTCTATGAACGGCAAATCCATTGATTCAGCCAGCGAACGTGCCAACGTAATCCGTTCTGGTGGTGCGTCCGGTTCATCAGCGAATGCCACCAACCGACACCGTGCATCCTGCGCAAAACTCAAGGCGTAATTCTCTTGATGCGTCCGATTCCCACCGAGGAGGAGAACCCCATATTTTTTTCCGTTCTGCTGCATGTTTAACCCTCCAATGTTATAGGTTGTCCGCTTTCAAGGGACTGTACGATAGCCTCTGTCAGTTCACCTACGCCACCGAGTTCCGGCGGGGCTGCATTCAGGTAATGTCTACCTACCGGTGTTTCGTGGTAGATAACGCCTTTATTACCAACCAACATGATGTCGATTGCCGTTTCAGCATCAACCCGATTGGCACTCACCAGTGCCATCTGTCCCCCAACATAGTGAACCATGACCGTCGTCTGTGTGGCTTCCGCGCCTCCCTGTGCATAGACGCGCGCCGGTGCTGAAGGTATCCATCCATTCGCAAGCGCAGCCGCCTCTCCCAACGATAGCAGCAGATCGGCTGTGTCATCTGCCACGTTAAGGACACACCGAAGGAACACTGGACTCCCAATCCGATCCTTCTCAATCACAGATTGAACAGATTTTTTGAGCAATTCCATTTTTTCTCCTTTCTTAGTTGTCAGCAGTCAGTTATCAGCGGTCAGTAGGTGTCGCTCCTACAGCAGAAAAATAACCTGAAAAATATTGACGAATCTGTGGATATTATGCTATATTCTGTAACAATAAATTTTGGCTTGTCCTGTTGAATATGGACTTGCAAGCTGCGCCCTACAATACCAAAATTGCCCGAAAATCAACCAGCAATCTTTAACTCTTTTGGAGGAAATAATGCCACTGAAAACCCTTGAACAACTCGTTTCCGAGGCGAAAGCGAATGTTGGACACATATCACCAGACGAACTTACAGAAGCTACAGAGTCAATCATCCTCTTAGATGTCCGCGACGAACCCGACTACGACGAAGAACATCTGCCGAATGCAGTTTCACTCCCACGCGGTTATCTCGAACTCGATATTGATGAGGTCGCCCCTGACGCAGATACACACATCGTTACATATTGCGGTGGCGGCACCCGTGCGACACTCTCCGCACACACTTTAAAAAACATGGGCTATGAAAATGTCTCAGTGCTGACGGGTGGTTTCCGCGGTTGGAAAGCCGAAGGATTACCAACCGAAGAATCTGATGAATAAGCACATCTAATGTACGTAGATTAGCACAGATAAAAAACCTTGTCAAATCCCGATACTGCGCAAGACGATTCTGTTTTCCGTGCACGTAAGTCCGTTGGTTTGTAGTAAGGAAACGATTTATTGCTCGTTATACACACCTTTAGAACGTGCGATAAATCGCACTACTACAAACACATCCATTCTTAGGCAGAAAACCCCTTTAGAACGTGCGATAAATCGCACTACTACGAACACATTATCGCACAAACATAGCGACAAGACCAACACCACACGGAGAAAAAATGCGAAACAGATATATCCTTTTAGCAGTCATACTTCTCGCACTCTTTATCGGCAATAGCCATGGACAAAAGAAACAACTCAACGTCTTCACGTGGGCAGGTTACGTCAGCGACGACATCCGCGAGGGGTTTGAAAAGGAATTCGGGGCGAGCGTCCTCATTGATACCTATGCCAGCAACGAAGACCTCCTTGCGAAGTTGTTAGCCGGTGCGACAGGATACGACATCATCATGCCGTCCGACTACATGGTGTCCATCCTAATCAAGCAAAATCTATTAGCCGAATTGAACCGCGACAACATCCCTAACTTCCAAAATATCAGTCCGCTATTCCTTGGCAAATACTTCGACACCGAAAACCGATATTCCATCCCCTATACATTCGGCACCGCGGGTATCGCTTACGATTCGGCTGTTGTTTCGCCAGCACCCGATAGTTGGACGGTGCTTTGGGATACCCAATATAAGAACCAATTCAGCATGTTGGACGATCAACGCGAGACAATCGGTGCTGCGCTTAAACTGCTCGGATACAGCCTCAACACAACCGATCCGAAGGAGATCAAAGCGGCGAAAGAAAAACTCATTGCCCAGAAACCGCTCGTCAAACAGTATAAGAGCGAGGCGGAAGAACTCCTCATCGCTGGGGACGTCGTCATGGCGCACTGCTGGAGCGGTGATGCGTTCCGTGCAACAGAAACCCGACCTACGATCCGATATGTCATTCCGAAAGAAGGCTCAAGCCAGTTTATCGATGCGGTCTGCATTCCGAAATCCGCACCCCATAAATCCCTCGCCGAGCAATTCATCAATTACCTCCTTCGCCCTGAAGTCAATGCCAAGATTACGACTTTCACGAAATATGGGACATGCGTCCCCACGGCGAAAGAATATTTACCGGAACACCTACGGAAACACAAATTTATCTATCCACCGCAAGAGGTTTTGGAATCCCTTGAGTGGCTAAAAGATGCGGGAGACTTCACGAGACACTATAACCGCGCATGGGAGGAAATCAAAGCGAAATGATGTTTAAAACGCTTCAACATCTACGCTGGATTGTTGTGAGTGTAGCTGCTTTTGTTCTGTTCCATGTAGTTATAGGAAACGTTGCTGCGAAAAAATGGAAGGTCGTTTCTCAACTTCCAACCGGAAGATCGGCATTCTCAACGGCAGTCGTTGACGAGAAAATTTATCTCATCGGCGGTCTCCTCTTTGAAAACGAGAAAGGTAATACCCGTGGACTTTCAACCGTGGAGGTCTACGACACGAAAAACAACAGTTGGCAGCGACTCGCAGATATGCCGACACCTCGATTATATGCGGGGGCAGCAGTCGTGGATGGAAAAATCTATGTCGTCGGTGGCTATCGTGTAATAGACAGACGCATGAAGACACTGAAAGTCGTTGAGGTGTACGACCCACAAACCGATACATGGGAGAAAAAACAGGACATGTCCATCCCTCGTAGACAGTTCGGTATTGGTGTGGTTGCTGGCAAAATCTATGCCATTGGCGGCGAGAATCTCTTTGCGGATCCATCCCTACTCGATCATGTGGAAGTCTATGACCCTGTCAGCGATACTTGGGCAAAGCGAGCGGAGCTGCCATCAAGACGCGATGAGGTTAAGGTAGCGGTTGTTCAGGACACCATTTACGTCATCGGTGGGTTTGGGTGGCCCCCAGTTGGTTTGGGTGCCGTTCTTGCTACCATTGAAGCGTATCACCCCAAAACGAACCGCTGGCGCGAGAAATCGGACATGCCGAATCTCAGAACTGACTTTTCGACGGTCGTCGTTGATGATAAAATCTATCTCATTGGAGGTTATGGTGTTGCGCTTGAAAGGTTTGACGGGTACTTAAAGACAGTAGAAGTCTATGATCCAGAGACAGAGAGATGGGACGATAGTCTGCCGATGCCAACTAAAAATAGCCCGTTTGGTGCTGAGGCAGTCAACGACAAGATTTATCAATCTACCCGTCAAAACCCCATGCTTTAGCTTGGGGATGTAGACGGGCGT
>JAPPBX010000087.1 GCA_026702755.1 Candidatus Poribacteria bacterium
CACGCATCAAACTCAACAAATTATATCCAGCAATATAAATGTGACAGACTACTAGAAGTCTGGGCTGGTAATGTTGTCTTTTCAACCGATAACCAATACATTGCTGCGGCTCGTAATGGAGAGGGAATGGTTTATCTCTGGGCTGCTGAAACCGGAAAACTAAGTGCAACGTTATCACCTGATCCTGAAATCACCACAGGGCTGATTAGGGTTGTCCCCCGTCCACTCTGTTTTTCTTCTGATGGGCAGATGCTTGCTTGTGTAAGCGCGATAAACACAGACGGTACGACAGTCGGCACCTCGGATTTCATCTCAGTATGGGATGTGAAGAGTGGCAAACAGATTGCCACTCTCAAAGGGCCTACGGCAGTTGTGCATGCCCTCGATTTCTCACCTTGTGGGCAGTTGCTTGCCGCTGGCGATGCAGATGGGATTTTACACGAGTGGGATATTGCCACCGAAAAACAGGTTCAAATGTCCTCTAAATATGCTGAAAAACCTCGAGAGACGTATGTCCCTTTACCGGTGGTCATCCCTGCCTATTCGCCATCAGGTGTCCTGCACAACATTGCGAGGAGTCAAAGTAAAACGCGAATCACCTTATGGAATGTGGAACGCTCTGAAAAATTGAACACGCTCAAACACCATCAAGACATCCGGAACATCTACTTTGCAAAGGGCATCACTTGGAATAGAGATTCCCAAAAACCAATTGTGGTTTTTACAAGTGTCAGGGACATCAACGTGTGGACTTTGGATAAACCAAATTCTATTGTTACGACTTCTATTGATACTGACAGTGTAGAATCTGTTGCATTCTCACCGGATGGACAAACACTCGCCAGTGTTAGTCGCGGCGGTTTTTCCACCTGTTGGGAGGTTGCCAAAAAACAGGTACGGCAGCAGCATCTTCCAGCAAAAGTGCATACGCATTTCTTCTTACCCAATGGAAATATACACGCATTGGGCAGCATCGAAAACAGGGTCTACATCTGGGATGTTGAAACCAGCGAAAGAATTGCTACCCTTTCAGAACATTCAAAAAAGGTAAATACCGCCGCGTATTCATACATAAGCAAGGTTTGGGCGACCGGCGATATAGCGGGAAACTTATATGTGTCAGACGGAAAGGGAAAACAGATAACTTTGTCCGGACATAGGAATTCAATAGAATCTCTGGCTTTCTCACCGAATGGTAGTCAACTGGTGAGTGCGTCAGGAGACAAAACGGTGCGCGTATGGGACATTCCATCTGGCAAAAAAGTCGCCTCGCTCCCATTAAACCAGTTAGATCCAGAATGGTATCTTGGTAACTCACATCAAAAACAGCGTCTTAGGAAAACACAACGTGCTAGGTCCGAAAGAGGAGATACAACACAGCCGCCTGTTGAAATTAAAGCTATCGCTTTTTCGCCTCGCGGGGACATCATTGCTGGTGGCTTAATTTGGGAGATTCGGTTATGGGATGCCGCCACCTATGACATCCGCGCGGCGATCCTTCTACCAAGGGAATGTCGGTGTCCGTATGCGTTGGCATTTTCACCGTGTGGTAGGTATCTTGCCTCCGGCTCCTGGTGGGCTGGAACAGAGAAAGTGTCCATTCGGTTATGGGACATCGCCACTTGTGAAAATATCCACACGTTCTGGGGTCATCCCACCGATGTTCAAGATCTCGCCTTTTCACCGGATGGTGCGCTTTTGGCGAGTGGAAGTGCTGATGGTACCATCCTGCTCTGGGATATGAAACCTTATTTGTAAAGTAATCGTGCCTTTTGCTGTTCGTATCGCGCTGTTAGTTCTCTTTTTAATTTTCATGGGTATCACTTTCGGAGTGTATCCTACTATACGGGCAGCACGGATGACACCCATTGACGCACTCCGAACGGATGCATAGGCGTGTCTAAATTGCTTTCAAACCTGAGATTGGAAGGGTGGAAAATTGGAAGGGTGGAAGATTAGAAAGGGAAGTTTTTTCGGTTACGCAACTCAAAAACATAAGGAGGCTCCTCCTCGGTTGGCAATACGCCTTCCGATTGTAATCAACACAATGAACTTTTACCAAAAAATCCTTTTATGTGCCATTGTGCTACTTGCCTGTTGGATACGCGTCCAAGGCGTATCCAGACTTCCCGATGGGCAGTTCACCTCTAACGATGCCTATCTCTTCGCTTCACAAGCACAAGAGATTGCCGAGCACGGAGTCCTCTCCGCACGCGATATGCAGCGTTGGCTGCCACACGGCAGAGATAACGGACAGATATTTCCACTCTACGCCTACGCCATCGCCTACACCCACAAAGCCATCGGTTGGGTGTCTCCAAAACTCACGCTTTATCATATCCAAGTCTATATCTCCGCTATCTGTTTCACACTCGGACTCGGTGTGTTGTGTTTCTTCCTTGCTCGCGTCTACGGTGTCACCTTCGCAGCAATTGCTGCGCTCCTTCTGGCAACGCTGCCGGGGAGTATAGAACGGAGCGCGGCGGGTTTTGGCGACAGGGATGCATGGTGCTGGATGCTCGGCATATTTGCCGTCATCAGTTATCTCTGGAAAGAAGGTATGGCACCTGGGCGACGTAGATGGATTGCGACCGCGATCGCTGGCTTTACCGTTTTCTTGGGTGGGCTGAGCTGGGAAGGCTTCGGGTTTTTCGTTCTGATGATTGTCGGGATAGAACTCTGGAAATTCTGTAGCACGGACACGGAACACGATCCAACTATGGACGGAAACCGAACGGAGTCTGCTTATTACCTTAAAGTGAACGGAAACCGAACGGAGTCTGCCTACTACCTTAAAGAATATCTCCTTTGGATGCTGATGTTCGTTCCGTGGCTTTATCTCATCAGTCCTGCCTATCGAAGCGGGTCGGGTTTCTCAACGCATGTCGCCTCGCTGATGCTACTTCCACCCCTGATGGTCTTTGTCCTACGCGGGGTTCGGTATCTGCTTCTCAAGTACGTTGAACAACTTCGTCCACATCCCCGAAAACTCGCGTGGGGACTAACGCTGTTGAGCATTACTGTGGGAGTCGGGTATATCTTCATGCAAGCCGGTACCTTTGCTGAGACAGCCTACCCATTCCGTGAAAGTCAACTCATGCAGGGTATCGGAGAATTAGGAGACCCGAATTTCAGATATTGGGCAGGGCGATACGGGGCAGTGTTTGTGTTAGGGAGCCTTGGCTTGATAACTACCTGCTTGTACTTGTGGAAGTGGAAGAGCCTCCCTCTGGTCATCTCACTTGTGCTGTTTGTTGGCACAACTTTCTTTCGCACGCAGGTCAACGGGTGGATAAGTGAGGACACGTGCAATACGTTATTCTTCATTTCGTT
Organism: Candidatus Poribacteria bacterium; assembly: GCA_026702755.1. Lineage (NCBI taxonomy): Bacteria > Candidatus Poribacteria > Candidatus Poribacteria bacterium. The sequence goes on from JAPPBX010000087.1 coordinate 3,334, forward strand.
AGGGTTAACAGTTCTATCAATCGGTATTGCCTGCCTCCAAAAAGAGATAACAGAAAATGAGTTGGTGACACTCGCGATGCTCACATGGTTTCTTTTATGGGTGGGACTCGCGCGCGGCGGCAAACGGCACGACTTCTTTATCGGGCTGCCGATCGCTTATGGCACCGCGTGGCTCCTCTATTTTTCTCCTGTACATCTCATACAGAGACTCAAGGACGTAAAGATTCTTTATCCATCCGTTAGGGAAAAATGGGCGACTGCTACCTTTGCTATTATTGTGTTGGTCCCCGTTCTTTTTTGGACACCGATCGGCGGACATGCGAACAGGTCTATTCACGCTGCTGCACGCATGCGCCCACCTATCCCAGGACAAAATAGCAGGTCAGAGGCGTTTAAATGGATGCACGATACGCTTCCCAGAGAATCCGTGATTGCAGCAAATTGGGACTATGGCACACAACTCAATGTTCTCAGCGGTGTCAGGACTGTTGTTGATTCCGACCATTTTCTGCCGCACTGGATACACCTCTATTACCGACACGTCTTCAGCGCACAAGACACACGCGAGGCACTTGGATTTCTCAAAACACACAACGCCACGCATCTGATGCTAACGGAACGGGGTGTGACATCCAGTGCTCGGAGATATTCAAGCATGGGTAGCGATGAAAACGCTAATAGGCAGTTTGAACTCTATCAACTGACGCGAACGGAGACACCTATTGGTAAGCCCTACCGCATGCAACCGCGGGGGACAGGTACACCGTTAGACTTCATTGAAATCATCCGTACCACACCTGACACATTATCTATCACCGCGCACTTTAAAGACGAAAATGAGGGAGTCGATGTAGGAGAGTTGGAAAAAATCTTGCCAGATATAACGGTAGAAAGAACTGTTAACACTCCGACTTCTCAAATATCGGTGGATATTGAAAAGGGTGGACTCGTTTTGGACTTTGACGCTGAAAGCCGTTTGAACAGAACCTATTACATCCCGCCGATAGGTTGGAACAGTCTTGCTGTCAAGTTGTTCCTGCGCGGTGAGCACACGGATATCTTTGTCCCTGTTTATTCGACAGATGACAGTGCCGCGAAAGACATCAAAGTGTGGGAGATTCGCTATCCGCCTGATATACAGACTGATGAGAAATATCTGGCAACGGAGCCAGAGGTAGCGGGTAAAAAGTGAGAATAATGTTTCAAAGAGGCGAGGATACAATCCTCGCCAGCAGCAGTACGGACATTAATTAATATTGCCACCGATTTTGGAATTGGGTGACCATGGCTTCGGGTGCGCCGTGTTGTGCTAAGAAGTCCAAAAATGCTTGGTAAAGCCGACGCGCTTCTGCTGTGTCCGATTCAAATCGGTTATTCATCTGTTCGGGATCGGAAGGTAAATGGAACAATTGCTTCGGTGCTCCCTTGTTTTCTAAAAGCAAAGACCAAGTGCCATCGGTGATGTTACCGTGTGGACTTCCGCCGTCAGGGCTCCATCCACCGACCCACGCACCGTGCGTCACAGTATATTCACGTCCTGTGTCGGTATCTCCCATAATAATTGGGAGAAGACTGTTGCCTTCCACTTGTGCCCCTCGGTCTGCGCCGAATACGTCAATGACAGTGGGCGGGATATCGACGATACTCGCAAGCGCATCCGTCCGACGCGGGGTCGCCTCTGGATGATAAACCAGCAGCGGAATGTGGATAATCTCTTCATACATGCTAAGATTCTTGGCGAGCAGTCCGTGTTCACCCAATAGGAAGCCGTGATCCGCCATGAAAATCACCATCGTGTTTTCCATCAAGCCCATGTAGTCAATTTTCCGAAGAAGCTGCCCGATCCAATTGTCAACCAGCGATGCTTCTGCCCGGTAGAGCGCGTTGAGACGTTCCGTCTCGCGTTCATTCATCGGATTTGGACCGTAGGGTGGATAGATCGGTTCCGGTCCGTCGTAATCGCTCGAATCGAAACGCTTTAGATACCATTCGGGTGCATCCCACGGTTCGTGCGGATCGAAGGTGTCTACCATCAAGTAGAAGTTTTCGTGCTGATAGTTCCGCTCTAACCAATCGCAAGCCGTCTGCACAGTCTGTGCGACGAAGGTATCCGCCTCTGTCTGCCGAAAGTCGGTATTTCTAATGTGGTTGCCGAGTCCAGAGGGTAACTTATTCGGATGGGTTCGTGTATACTCACGATACCGCAATGAATCCTGTGATTCATAATCGTAAGGATGGGTTTCTAAGCAATCGCCTTCCTGCCCGCGAATCCATTTCCACCCGGTGAACCCACGATTGTAAAAAAAGCCGTTGTTGATATGGTGGGGTGTATCTGCAATCATCATGCTGACAACACCCGCGTTCGTTAAATCGGTTGCGATGACCGGTACATCTCGTTTGAGGGGCTCCCATCCGCGTCGACAGATGCCGACCTGACCTGTCACCAAATCTCCTCGGATCGGCACAGTTGGATAACTACATACATACGCCTTGTCGAAAATGACACATTTTTCTGCGAAAGCGTTTAGGGACGGGGTGTACCCTTTGCCTCCATAGAGAGTGAGGTTATCGCGTCGAAACGTGTCTGAAATAATGTGGATGATGTTCATTTAATATCTCCATTGGAATTGGGCGATGAAACTCATTTATACCAAACGTTGGACAATTTTAAGATGCTTCTGAGCGGACTCTATCTTTTGTTATATAGGAGGCCAACAGTCTCCTATGCTACGATGCCACAGGCTAACGGTTTCCTATGCTACAATTTGTCCAAAGTTTAGTATATTATACACCGTCTTCAGTTTCTGATGTATTCTTTTCCCGGGCAGCCATCTGCACGACAGCTGGCAACAACCCATAAATGCCCCAAAAAGGAACACCAATGGCATCGCCGTTCAGGAGGTTGTTCACCGTGAAATGCACCATAAGCGAAATTTCTGCTGCCATCAACCCAATAACAATAGCACGGTAGAAACCATCGCTTAGCGTTTCGAGTGCACGGAAGCCGTAGCGCAAGAAGGCAAAATTCAGCCAGACCCACACGACTAACCCAACGATCCCCAATTCCGCCATAACCTGAAGATATTCGCTATGTGCACCGAGTTGATATTGCGCTGTATAACTCCCTACAAGCGCGACATCCTCTTCATACAGCATCGCAAATGCCCCATAGCCCTTCCCCAAAATAGGGTTTTCAACGAACATCACGAATGCCTGTCCCCACCGCAGGAGGCGCGCCCGGTTTGAAGCATAGCTGAGATCCACCGTGGACGAAATCCGTTCAACAAAGATGTTATAGATACTGGGTAAACTCAGACAGGCTAATAAGATGAGACACGCCGCGCCAACAAACAGAACCTTTTTATGTGTGACACCTCGTCCGAGTTGCAACAGCATAAAGCCGAGCGCGACAATAACAGAGAGCCAAACGCCGCGTGAAAAGCACATGAGGAGTCCTACACCGAAGCAGGCGAACCATACCGTCCATAACACGCGATCGTACTGACCATTGTCAAAGAGGAAGCGACTGAGGCACACAAGAAAGAAAAGTGCGGTGAATGCCCCGTAGACAGAGTAATTCGTAAACGGCGCGCTCCGATAAGCACTCGTCCACTGCCATGCATCAATGTGATAGACTAAGACAATAACTGTCCAAATAACGGCAACCGCTGCAGATGGAAAACTCGCAATAAAAAGTCGTTTCAGTGTAGTCCTATTTTGAACTACAGTGTACACGACGACACTAAACAGCACGTAAACTGTCGCCCGGAGTGTCCCTTTAAGTGTGCCAAACAGATCCGGTGTGTTGATTGCCGAGAGGAACATAACGAAGATATATAAGCAGATTGGTAAGAAAAAAGGGAAGGTGTTTTCCGGTTTATCCTTCTGGAGTGTCCGGTCAATTATTTTTCGCACACAATAAACGGCGGCAAGCATGCCTAATAGGGGTTCTGTCGGTGTTTGAATCTCAAAAAGACGACCGGGGAGAATGTAGCGAAATGAAAACGGTAGGGCAATCAACAGCAGATAAACTGCAATCTCCATGCCGAGGAAGACGAAAGCCCCCGTTGCGATCAATAAGCAGAGAAACAGGAGTGGTGTGTCCGAATAACCGCCGATAACGCAGCCGAACACGAGACAGACAACAAAGGGGAAAAATCGTTTGCCATGCTTTAAGAACATTCCTGAAGTGGTTATCGGTTTGTTAGTTATTAGTGGTCAGGCATAGTAAAGCCCACAATTACTTGGATTCCGACAGTGGGCGAGGTTACAAACCTCGCCAGCGGTTTGCGGACTGACAACCGATAACTGACGACTATTTTCTAAAATTTCATTTTGACACCCAGTCCGACAGCAGTCCCGTCTAAAATTACGTCAAGCGGGGTATCGCCTGTTGTTTCCACCGTTTTAAGTATCCGTTTCAACTCAAAGCTGAGTGAAAGATTATGGTCCCATTGGAAGAGTTCTGCCCCGATGAAGGCAAACCCGGTCGCACCTGAAGAACCGTCATCGAAACTGATGCCCTGCTGTTCAACCAAATCGACTGCACTACCGCTAAAACTCGCTCCTAAAAAGCCGATACCGCCGCCCACATAGATCGGTAGATATTCCGACAGAAGGACGGGACGATAGATAAACTGATAGGAAATTGGGATAAGGGTTGTAGAGAGATTTGCCGAGACAGGTGATGGGAGGTCAAGTTCCATCCGCCAATAGCCAAGTTCTAAACGTGAATCCAACGCCGGGCTATGTTCAAATACAACCGAAAACGTAGGTAACATTGCCCCTGGAACGTGCGATACCCCAACGCTCTGAAGGATATCAACCAAACCGCCTAACTCCGGTTTGTATGAAAATAGAGAGAGTTGGAAAGATGGGAATTGAAGGTACTCCGCTAAAAAATCTCGGACAGGTGATGGACGTAAGGGTTGCACATCAGTGGTATCCGCAAGTGTTAGACAGGGAATCAACAACAGAAGCAAGAAACTGGCAAATACCAAACGCATAACGATAATGTCCTTATCCGACCTGTACTATGACAACGATAGGCGGGTTCAGTGACCCGCCTCAACGTTGATACGACAATACTTGGGCTGCGTGCATTGGGTCAGGGGAACTCAGATAACTGCGACCCAATGAATCGTCAGGAATTAATGTGGGTGTTTATGACTATTTACGTTCAGGAACCAGAATGATTTCGGCTCGGCGATTCATAGCTCTGCCTGCAGCGGTATTCTGCGGGGCAACAGGATCGGTGTGTGCCTTACCAATTGTCTCAATTCTACCGGCATCAATCCCTTTCGATTGTAGATACTTTGAAGCGGAGTTCGCGCGTGCCTGTGAGAGATCCCAATTGCTTCTGTAACTTCCGCGCAGTACTGGCATGCCATCAGCGTGTCCAATAACCATGACTTTAGCATCTGAAGCTTCCATGAGCTGTTCAACGATACCATCAATTGTCTGTTTCGCGTCGCTGTCTAACGAGGTTCGTCCACTGGCGAAAGTGACGGTAGCCAGCGTTGTCGGCATTGAGGAGACTTCTTCCACCACCATTGACAATCCTTCCTCTATAGCCATCACTTTGGACGCGAGCTGATTTATCGCTTCATTTTGCGCCTTGTCGGTATCTTCAACAGCCATGAGCTGTTTTTGGACTTTTGCGTTTTCGCTTTTCGCGAAATCCATCGACTTCTGCCCTTGCATATCAATAGCCTTCGTCAGGTCGGCGCGGAGCTGCGCGTCCTGTTCTTTGGCTTTTTGTTCGGCAGCAGCCATAGTGTCAGCATCACCTTGCTGAGAAACGGCAATCGCCTCGTCCTTCGCTCTGGAGATTGCTTCTGTCGCATCTTTATTATTCTGATCGACTTTGCCCTCTAACATCGTGATTTTGTTTGACACGTCAGAATTGGTCTGCTCCATCTTCGAGACATGTTCATTCTTCCACATTTCAAACTCTTCCTGATTCAACTTACCGCAGCTACTCATAACAAGCGCAACGCCAAGAAGAGCGATAATTGTGAAAGCGGTTCTACTTAACATGGATTCCTCCTAAGTTTTAAACAACAATTTAGGGCATTGCTTGTGAACCGGTTTAAGGAGCCGGTCTTCAAGTTACGCCAAAAAAATTAATATACTTTATTTTCCACGGAATTCTTCTTAAATCCCGCCTTAAACGCATGTATGCAAACGCAATAACTAACTTACCCACGCAGAAAACAGTTTTTCAATGCCCGAAACTGCCTTGCGAACTTGTAAAATATGGGAAACCTGTAAGCAATTTATTCTCACAGGTACTTCTAATATCAATTATATCACTTTTCCGTAAAAAAAGTCAAAAGTTTTTTCACGTCCGCCTGAACAACGGGATTAGATTTCAAAACACCCTTGATTTTTGATGTGAGATGCGGTAAAATTCAGTACGCACGCTTCTCAGAAACCGGCGCTGATAGACGTATCGTTTAAGCACACCGAAATCACTGACTATGAATCAAGGATTATTGACGGTATGGGACAGATAAGCATTATCTTAATCACAGGACTACTCTTTCTTTTCTACTTTGAACCGCCGCAAGAAAGCACAAATGTCAGCGACATGCAGGTGGTTCTCTGGACAATTGTATTGACAGGTCTCCCTGTGCTCATCACATGCTTTGTGACCTCGTACGTCGCGCGAACCTTTTCTGCAAACAAAGAGGAAAACCTACCGAAACTTTATTCTTTACGACGCTTCATGGTTGTTTTCGAGTGTATTAGCTTAGCAGCGTATCTATGTAATCTATATCTATTGAATTTGCCTGCCCTGATTAATAAACACTTCGCATTCTTCCCGATGGAAAATCTACGCCAAATGCTCGCTTTGCTCCCGCTCCTGATTGGGCTCATCTGTATTCGGCTCGTGTTTTACCGGGTGAACCAATACCAACAAGGACACTATCGAGAAGTTGCCACGCTTCAATTCAAGTTTCTGCTCTTTCCGCTGCTGCCGATGTTTATTTACCTTATGACAATGGACGCTGTTTATTGGCTCCCGTATTCCGCGAAACTGTTCATTGTCGAACACCCGTACGTTCTGATCGGATTGATTTTACCCGTGATCGCATCCGCCTATGTTCTTGCCCCCTTACTCATGCAGTTTCTATGGAAAACCAAACCGTTGGCGGCGGGTTCAGCCCTGAAGGAAAAATTGGATCTGCTAACAAAACAGAGTGGTCTAAAATACCGGGATATTGTCGTGTGGCAAACAGGTTCACTGTCAATAGCCAACGCTGCAGTTGCGGGGACCTTTCCGTGGAACCGCCGAATTTTTCTGACAGATGCACTCCTTGAGTATTTTACAGATGAAGAGATCGAAACTGTGGTCGCTCATGAACTCGGACATATCCGCTACAGACACATTCCGACATACATGCTCTTTGCGCTCTTTTATCTGTTGAGTTATTGGTTTTTCTATGTCCTTGTTGAGGCACCGTTAGTCGCGCACTTCGGAGAATCACAAATTTTGCCAACGTTATGTTCGTTAGTTTTTCTAATCGTTTATTTCGTTTTCATCTTCCGATACTTGTCAAGACGTTGCGAACATCAGGCAGACCTATATGCGGCTTCGCTCACGAAGAAGCCGGAAGCATTCAAAAACGCCTTGATGAAACTCGCTGTGCTAAATTCAGTGCCAAAATCGATTCGAAGGTTTTTTGAAATCTTCAACACACACCCGTCTATTCACCGACGGATTGATTTCATCAACCAATGGATAGCGCACAACTTAGCAATTCAACGCTATAAAAGTTATCTACTTGAAGTCAAAATCTTAATCGTCTTGCTTCCAATATTTGGCATTCTCGCATTGTACGTCGCAAAGGTATTTTAATAACGTGAGGCGTGACGATTTGAAGATTGCTCCGCCGGTAAACGCTTCAATCGGAAGTCTACCGCTGTGTAGGGGCGAGGTTGCCTCGTTCCTACACAGTTGGGGTTTCCGCCCTTGTATCATCTTCAATCGCAAACTGTAGCCGCTCCACTATTCGGTATAATGGCAATTCATATTTTTCTTGAAGACGACGCTTTTCATCAGCAATGTGGAAAGCGACAAGCAGGGGAACCCTTTGCTCGTCAAAACCCTTTCTGAGATAGGACTCAACTAAACTTTTGACATAGTCAACGAGTTCGTTAATGGCTTCCGCTGTCAACTCCTCAGTTGGTTTGATGGTATAAGGTGTTCCGAGTATAACGAAGCGAATCGGCTTAGATTCTTGTTGTTCCATTATATTGTTATTGACCCCTTTCGTATTTTATTTAAGGGTTAGCAGTTGTCAGTTATCAGAATTGATCCTACGCGGTAAGTCCGGTGTGTAAACGTATCATAGATGTCAATTTTAGAAGAAAATGACAGCCTCGGTCCCAGGTCCGGTAAGCACAGTTTGAAACTGCACCGAATTTTAGGCACATACTTTGTATCGCCTAAAACCTTTTAGTCCGGTAGGAACGATATGTTTATAGTGCCTGATGCATTGTCTCCGTACACGGCGCGACCCCCGTCCATTTCTCAAAAGCGATCGCCCCCTGATGCACTAACATCCCGATGCCGCCAAGGGTTTGGCATCCGCGCTCGGCGGCGGCTTGCATCAAGGGTGTCACCGGAGGCGTATACACAATGTCGTAAACGATAGTATTCGGTTGAAGCCAATCGGCAGAAACCAGCAGAGGGATGTTTGTATCCATACTTGCTGTCGCCGTATTAATGAGAAGTGCGCTTTGAGCGACAGCAACAGGCAATCGAGTATCTGTAAGTCCCATTCCGTGCATGGAAACACCTGTCTTTTGACACATCTCTTCCGCTAAGGAAACGGCTTTTTCCACCGTACGATTGGCGATTGTAATTGATGCCACACCGGCAAGTGCCAATGCAACGACGACGGCTCTCGCGGCACCACCGGCTCCTAAGACGACAACACCTTCATCAACCGGTACAGACATGTCGCCACTCTCTTCCAGTGCCCTTAAGACTCCTGGAGCATCCGTATTATCGCCGTGTATACCTTCATCAGTAAAGGTGAGTGTGTTCACAGCACCGATAAGTTCCGCTTCCCGCGAGATGGACGTAAGGGACGGAATGACTGCCCGTTTATGGGGAAGTGTTACATTAATGCCAACGACGTTAATAGCTTTAAATCCAGCGATCGCCTGTGCCAAATCATCAGGACGGACATGAAAGGGGACGTATACATAATCAAGTCCTGCCTTAGCAAAGGCGGCGTTGTGCATCTGAGGTGAACGGCTGTGTTCAACCGGGTCACCAATAACGCCGACAACGCGGGTATGTCCTGTCAGTAAGTGTCGTGTGTGCATTGTTTTAATGGCTTTTGACGTAATGGCTGTCAGCCATCGGCAATCGGTTTCCAGAGACTCTTGTATGAAGGTATGCGCATTTTGCGTGCCACATACTGATGGTTTCCGATAGCCGACGGCTATCTCCCAAGTAGTTCTTCAACTGTCTGTTTCGCCACTTCCATTTTCGGATAGCGAATTTCTCGATAACCGCGGACTTCCTCCACACACTCTAATGCGTGGAGATGTTTTTTGTATGCTTCCGCATCGGTTGGTGCGAAGGTGTCAATCACACGGGTAATATACCACTCTCGGAATTCCTTTTCCTTCGCGTGCCATTTGGAGAGCCATCGTCTTAGAAACTTCATCCGTTTCATTAAGTTTAGTTGCCAGTTACGTGCGTCAATATCTGCCTCAAAGTCAAGTCCCATGACAGTGAAATGCGGTCGATTGAGATGGACATATTTAATCTTGTCGCCGTTTTTCGTATCAATCTTGTATAATTCCTTGTCGCGCGCTAACTTTTCTTCGCTCGTTAGCAAGTGTGCGACGTAAACCTCATCCTTAATCAGCATCACCTTATGAAGATACCTAACCGCTGCCTTTGTGGCGCGATAGTTGTAGGTTTCTGAATCACGGGCATTAACCTGTTTTATCTTTTCAACATATCGCCGCGCATAATTTATATCCTCGAACTGAACAAGATCGTATATATAGAGGGCTAACAGCCGATGGATGTCATCGGCATTAATGCTCAATGTCTCCACAATTTCGTCAACGAGTGCCACATACTTCTGTGATAAACGCTTTCCACCGCGTTTTCGTTCCAAAATTTGTCGTTTTGACTTGAGCATTTCGGCGTAAGTCCCTGACGCGCCTACGGTGGACTCAGACAGTTCAAGAGCAAGACGACGACCAACAGTGAATGCCTTCATGTTGGTATCCAAATCAGCGTGCGGTACCATCTGTTTGAGTGCCAATTGGAGTGGTTCCAATTCAACAGGTATCAACTGTCGTTGGAAGGCAGTACCGAGGAGCATCATGTTCGCATACAACTTATTGCCAAACAATTCCTCAGAGATCGCAAATAAATCAACGCCGAAATATGCGTCGGCGTTGGTATGTGTCTGAAGTGCTTCTTCAAGTGTGTCCGGGTCGAAATCGTCCTTACCGATAAGGGTGGATATCGTTTCAGTTTTCGCGGTATTCACCATAGCAGCGGTTCGATCAGGTGATGCGACACGGAAAAGCGATTGTGCTGTGATACCGCGGACTGCCTCTAAAATATCAAGCCCCAACAGAAGATCCGCCTTGCCATACGGAATCATCGGGGAAGCGTGAACATCGGGTTGGGCATAAGTGATGTGTGTATAGACACCACCGTTGCGAATCGCCAATCCTTTCCTGTCACAGAACGCCACATTGTAGCCTTGCAGATACCCCGCAACGACGAGAACTTTTGAAATCGTCCCAATACCCATACCACCGACCCCTGCAGCGTACATGTTCCAGTCCCGCTCAAACGTTAATGGTGGTGGCGGTGGTAAAGGTTCATCGCTCAAAAGTTTTCGATTACCGGATGCGATCACTTGCTCCTGAGGGGGACGCTTACGCGTTACGATAACCTCTTCAAAAGCAGGACACGCGTATTTAATCCTTGCACAGGCACCATCAGAAACGCAATTTGATTGATCAATGGCGATCTTCTCACCGTAATCGGTATCAACAATTTTTAGACCGGGACATCCCGTCGCAGTGGTGCATTCTCGACAAAATTCGCAGACTTCAGGGGTTATGTTGATATGCTTTTCATATTTAAGGAAACCGTCTTTGGCTATCGTTTTTCGCTGTTCACGACGGATACGACGATGATAGGTAATAGCGCACTCTTTATCAGCAATGACAATTTTGACCCCCGGTTTGAGAATCGTTTTTTCCAGATATTTTTTGTAGTTGACCCGGTCTTCGGGGTTGGTGCGCACAATGTCTATTTCAGAATCGCCAACGAGTCCTTGGGCAACTTCCTCGATGTCCTGTGCAAACGTCGGGTTGCCGAGGAGATCCAGTTCACCAGCAGGGGTCGGTTGGTGCCCTGTCATTGCTGTCGTTTGGTTGTCTAAAATGATGTAGGCAATGTCTTGATTGTTTTTGATTGAATCCGAAATCGCTGCCATTCCACCGTGAAAAAAGGTTGAATCCCCCATGAAGACAACCTGTTTATTTTCGATAAACGGATCGATGCCAGCACCTGACCCACCCCCTAAAGCCATCGCGGAGAGGTTGTGCATCAAACGAGGAAACGGTTCATATTTGAGCATCGAATAGCAACCAATATCCCCATGAAAGACGAGATCTACCGGACCTAAATCGTGATGCTTCTTCATATAATCCGCATCCATAAATTGCTCTGTGATTTCAAGAAAGACGCTCGAAGAATCACGGTGGGGACAGCCGGGACAGAAGGTAGGTGTGCGTTGCGGAATGTCAATTTGCTGTTCAGACACCTGCTTTTGGAGTGCCTCTTCACGCTCGAAGTGTTCCAAATCCACAGGCGTGCCATTTGCGCTAAAGCGGTGTTTGAGCAGTGGAATGAGTTTCTGAATGAGAATAGAGGCATCTAAACCGGAAACTGTCGGGATTCCTGCCAGATCGTCGGGAAATTGTTTTCCCCAGACGTTTACATACCGCTTAAGATCTCCATTCTGATAGGCATGGGTGAGGAGTGCTTTGATTTCGTTTTCTAAGAGCGGACGTTTCTCTTCAACGACGTATATCTCGTCAACTTTTTCAGCGAACTCCATGACCCTGTCCGCATCAATCGGATGGGTCATACCGAGTTTGAGAATAGGGATGTCGCCGTATAGGTTCAATTCTCCAAGTGCATGGAGGAGGCAGCTGTGTGCCAAGCCTGCACTGACAAATCCGAGGGCGTGACGCTTTTTGCTTGACGTTCCGTCTACAAACTGAATTTCGTTGAGTCCGAGATCTCTTGCCATCTCAAGAGCAGTGGGAAACCGTTCCCTCAACGTCTCCGTCTCAATCTGAGCAGTATGCGGCGGTAAGACAACCCGCTTATCGGCATTAATGAGTTGGGTATCCAAGTTAACCTGCTTCAAACCGGTAATATCAGGATAAATGTTCGGTTGAAGTTCAACGTTACCACCACCGCTCGCTTGATTTTCAGTTGTTAAATAGCAAACATAGAGGTCGGCTGCAGCGGAAATTTGGAAGGCGCAGTTAATCCAATCTTTGAGTTCCTGAAATGTACTCGGTTCAATAAGCGGCGTATAGACATGCCGTGCGAGAAATCGGGAATCGGCAGGGACTTGCGTGCTGTGGGACCACGTATCATCACCGACAACTACAACAGCACCACCGGTTGTGCCTGCGAGATTGCTAATCGCCAATGCATCAGATGCAACATGGAAGCCGACACTCTTCATAAACGTAATCGCCCGGACATCCGCCATCTGCGAACCGTTGAGACGTGCAATACTCAACGCCTCATTATTGGCTATCTGAGCGACAATGCCGTTAGTTTTTAACAACTCCGCATTGCGTTGAAGTATGTCAAAGACTTCAGCAATAGGAGAGCCGGGATAACCTGTAAGCAGACTGACCCCACTCTCCAAGGCACCCTTGACTAACAATTCACACCCAGTATAGACATGCGTCCCGCTGGCTTGTGTAAACCTTTCATCCATTTCTTTTTAGTTATCAGTTGTCAGTTGTCGTAGGGGTTGGGAATGTAATACAAGGAATGGATTTGGTCTATTCAAAGACCAAATCCCCCAACCTGTGCGGACGAGGTGATCTCGCCCCTACAAAAACCGAGAACCGATGACTCCTCCGCTGATAACTATTCCACTGACAACAACTCACGGGCATGGGCAAGCCCTATTTCGGTTTCTTTGCCGCCGTGCATTCGGGCGATCTCGTTAACCTGTTCTTCTGCTGTCAGCGGTTTTGCTGTAATTAGCGTGCGTTCGCCGACGACATCTTTATCGACTCGGAAATGGCTATCGGCAAAACGGGCAATCTGCGGGAGATGCGTAATACAGATAACTTGTGCAAATTCTGAAAGTTCCTTCAACTTCTTGCCGACGACATCCGCAACCTTGCCGCCGATGCCGCTATCAACTTCGTCAAAAAGCAGTGTCGGAACCTCATCAACCTGAACCAGTACTGTTTTTAACGCAAGCATAATGCGTGAAATTTCACCGCCTGACGCAATTCTGGCAATTGGACGTGCTTCGGAACCGACATTTGGTGCAATCAAGAACTCAACATCGTCCATTCCGTCGGAACGGAACGCATAGCGTTTCCCATCTATCTGAAATGGCCCGCGTTCGTCAGGTATATGCTGGACGGCTGCCTGAAACTCTGCCTTATCCATGCCGAGTGTCCGCAGTTCCTTCTCAATCCGTTCTGAAAGATGCTTCGCGACGTGAAGCCGTTTCGCAGAGAGCGCAGTAGATAAACGCTGCGCTTCTTGGATCGTTTTGTGAATTTCCTCTTGAAGCGCGCCCTGCTTCTCAGAACCGAGTTGTAGGGTCTCCAATTTCTGCTCGGCTTCGGCGTGGTAGGCTAATATCTCTGGAATAGAATTGCCATAACGCCGTTTGAGCTTCCCAATCAACGCCAACCGGTCCGTAATCTCTTCCAACCGCATCGGGTTGGATTCCACGGACTCTGCATAGTGACGGACCTGTAATGCAATGTCTTCCAATTCATAGAGTGATGATTCCAACCGATCTTGCAATTCAGAGAGGCTGTCATCAAATTCCGACAACTTTGTAAGTTCTTTCGCGGCAGCTTTTAAGCGTTCAACGGGACTACCAAAACCAGCTCCCCCATCGTCATCAAGTTGTCGATACGCAATGTTCGCCGAGTCACGCAATGCCTCTGCGTTTTTGAGGATCCGAGATTCATCCGCCAGTCTTTCGTCCTCACCTTCCTCCAGATTTGCTGAGGTGAGTTCTTTAATCTCAAACTCAAGGAGTTCCTTTTCCCGTTCCGATGCTTTCAACGTCTCTGTGAGAGCGGCTGCTTCTTGTTGCGAGGCTCGCAGCTGCGTGTATACTTTTCCAACGTGTTGACGCGCCTCACTGCTGCCCCCGAAATCGTCCAAAAGTTTGAGATGCGTCTGCGTCCTGAACAACGATTGATGTTCATGTTGGCCATGGATGTCAACAAGTAATGTACCGAGTGCTTGCAACTGCTTTAAATTCACCAAACGCCCGTTGACAAGGCAGCGGCTCCTACCGCTCGCCGTAATTCGTCTGGAGAGAATCACGACATCCGATGGATCTAATACGTCGCTCAAAGCGTCTGCCAATAAGGGATCATCAGTCTCATTCTGTGCCGTGTGCCAGATTGGATGCTTATCGTCAGGGGCGACACTCACCTCGACCTCTGCAAAATTGGCACCTTCGCGCACAACGTCGGCAGAGGCTCTCTCACCTAACACCAATCCGATCGACTTGAGGATGACTGACTTACCAGCACCCGTCTCACCGGTGAAAATATTCAATCCCGGCGCGAGTTCTAAGTCAAGTTCATCTATGAGGGCAATGTTGCGGATAGAGAGTGTTTCAATCATTATAGTTATCAGTTGTCAGTTGTCGGTAGCCATCAGTAGTCAGCCATCAGCAGTCAGGAGGTTGTCGTCTACAGGATGCTTTCTCAAGCAAGCAGATTGTCGCGCGACACAACACTGAAAACCGATTGCTGATAGCCGACGGCTATCTCTCTATGTGTGTTTGATTCTTTCACCCAACATTAGTTTTTCGCGCAAGGCTCTGTAGTAACTATGGTGTTGTGACCGTATCAGTTGAATTGTCCGTTCTGCTCTCTCCACTTTTATGACAGCACCTGCGGTGAGACTGTGTGTCTCCCGTTGACCGTCTACGAAAACATCTACATTCTGATATGCGGCGCGCATCTTAACGGTTATCTCCGCATTGCCATCTGCGATAAATGGACGCACCGTTAAACTATGTGGCGCAATCGGCGTTAGCAGAATCGCCTCCAATTGTGGTGAAATGATAGTGCCAGCACACGAAAGCGAATAGCCGGTCGAACCGCTCGGCGTTGCGATGATTAACCCATCGGCGTTATACGGTATAAAGAGTTCCCCATCAACATACGCATCTAATTCTATGAGACGTGTATAGTGCCGAATGACAACGTCGTTGAGTGCAAAAGCCCGAAAGGGTTGTGGAAACCCTTGCCTATCCACAACCACTTCTAACATCATCCGGTGTTCTACTCGATACGCTCCTGCCAAGGTCGCCTTCAAAGTCGGATAGAGTTCATCAAGGGAGGCGTCCGTCAGAAACCCAAGTGTCCCGATATTGATCGCCAAGATAGGCACATTTTCAATCTGTGGCGTATGGGCTGCGCTCAACAGTGTCCCGTCTCCACCAAGAACGAGAATCACATCTGCCTGTTCTACCATCGCCGTTTTGGAGATACCAGTTTGAGGATGCCCTAATTCAACGGCTTGTTCCTTGGGTAGAAGTGGCGTAATACCGCGCTCCTTCAGCCATACAGACACACCTTCGACGACACCCGCTGCGTTCTCTTTGGTGGTATTGACAAATAAGCCGACGTTTTTTATTTTTTTCATTTTTTTAATGGGTCGCCAAGCGTGAATGAAAGCATTTTGTATGATAATGTTTTTTGATTAAGTTCCGCCTGCCGCCGTTGTTGGCAGGCTACCAGCATTGATTTTCCACTTTGCTAATTCTCCAAACGGGTAAACAGAAAAATCACACCACAACCGATCAGAAAAGCCCCCATCGTAATCAGTAGATTCATGTCGAGGTGCGGTAAGATGTGGGCGGTATCTATCCGTTCCCCATCAACCATCGCAAATTCGCGAAAGGGCCATAACCCGTAAAGTGAACCGACCATCAAACCGATGAGAAAGGCGATCGTCAGGTTCCGGTAACGTTCCAGTAGATAGTTGAGTAACCGTGTGAATGCGAGAAGCCCGAACAAGCACCCAATCGCGGCGAAACCGAGTATCAGTAAACTTCCTAACATCGATTGGGATAAAACGCCTCTGAGTAATTTCGGCACACCCTCTATTAGCGTATTTATCGCCGTTAAGAGCGGAAAATAGACCCCCAATGCGAGCATCAGGAAAGAACCACTGATGCCGGGTAGAATCATCGCTGAGACAGCCAATGCCCCGCTTCCAAAAAAGAGTCCAAGTTCCCAATATGTTGGAAATCCAGTTGCGCTTTCGGCAGGACTCTCCATTGCTGCCGCGTCTCCCGACTTATACGCAACCCGCTCCAACTGTTTTTCACCCATACCGAGAGACAAGCCTAATATCAGCGCAACGGCAATTAACAGGACAATCGATTCCTTGACCCCAAACCCTTTCAGCATTCGCGCCGGTATCAGAATGGATGTCAAAATCAACCCGCTAAAGAAACCGTAAGTCGCATCGTGCTGATTGTTCAGCAGATAGACAATCAGTTTTGACGTAAGCAACAAGGCAGCGATCGCGCCAATTCCTAACAGTGCCAGAAAGCCGAAATCGATACGGCGAAGTTCGTCTCCTGCTTCCGTGAAGGCATGTTTCTTTAGTCGGACGACCCCAAGCAATTTTTTAACCGTTGAAAATCCGATACGCCGTAATGCGCCGATGAGTCGTTCATAGATGCCCAAAACGAGTGCGAGGGTCCCGCCACTCATGCCGGGGATAATATTAGCAATGCCTATCAGAAAACCGTTAACAAAAAGCCGGAGTGAATTCATGTATTATATTAGTTGTCAGTTACCAGTTATTAGTTGTCAGTTAAGAGGTGCTTTGGTTCGTCAAAACTCTCGTTTAACTGAAAACCAATAACGCATGCCCCTCGTCCGACTCTTTATAAACTCCGAAGTAACAATTTTGTAAAGAGCCATATCTCTCGAAGCGGTTTAATATGGCTGACTTCATCACCATACCGTGTTTGAATTGGTAAACTCTCAATCCGAAATCCGAGTCGTCCAGCTTTTATCAGAAGCTCGGATTCCGTTTCATAACGCTCGGTCTCCAGATGAACTTGCCGCAAAACATCAGCACGAATAAGCCGATACCCCGATTGGAAATCCGGTACCTGTTGCCCACACAACTTGGAGCCGACATAAGAAATTAGGCGGTTATTGACACGTCTATGAAACGGCATCAACACCCGCGAGTCACGCTTTGTCCTTACCCCGATGAGTATATCGGGACGTGTGTTATGAAAGTGTTCCAAAAAGCGCGGTATATCCGCGGGTTCATGCTGGCGATCACTGTCCATCGTGAATATTAATTCATAGCCGTGCGCGAGGGCATAAGCGAAGCCTTTTCGTAAGGCACTACCCTTACCGCAATTTGTAATGTTTGACAAACAGACAGCACCAGACGTTATCGCAATCTCACCTGTTTCATCTGACGAACCGTCGTCAATGACAACAATTTCGCTGATAAATTCAGATGATTCCTGAATTATCGCCCCAATTGTTTTGGATTCATTGTAAGCCGGTAGCAGCAGACATGTTTTCATATTTTTTAATTAGTATACTACAGAAGCGATTTTCTGTCAAACGATTATGTGCATCGGGGTGTATAAATATTTTGGCAGCGATTCGTCCGTTGATGCGGTTTATCAAATATATTAAAGCCTCTCGGATCGGGAGAAGAATTTTCTGCCCCTACAAAAACCCTTACGATCGCGTCTCAGACCGCATCGCGACTGATGTGTCTGTCCATTTCGGATAATCGAGAATTCTTCTCCTTTCTTCTCCTAAATCGTTGTTTCTGTGCCGAGTTGATTGATGAAAAGTCTCGTCAAGGCAGATAGATATATTGCTTGGGGAGACTTTTATGAGTCTCGCCGCCGGGTTGTGTGAACCATTCCTTGTCCTTTTTTGAAATTTTCAGCGTTTTCATTTTTTATCTCTTTAGATTTTCTGAGGCGTTGGGCATAATAACTATAAAAGTTTAGTTTCGATGAGAAGTGTTTGAAGAATCGTGTCCAGTCTCATATCCTACGATGCATGCCATAGGAAACCAACAGCCTATGCTACTATGACACAGTCTAACAACCTATGCTACAAAAGGAACATAGGAAACTAACGGTCTCATATCCTACGAAATGATCATCTTAAAATTGTCCTAACTTTAGTAGGTTATTATAGCATATCTATCAACATTAGTAAAGTTAAAATAAATTTAGTTGTTAAGTTGGGTTTTTTGGCTTCAATGCGTTTTCTGGTTTCATGGGCGTTTTTCTATTCCGTTCAATCTAATCTGAATGTCAAAATATTTACAGGACTTACGCAAATTGAGAAAATATCGGACATTCAGACGCAAAAAATCGATAATTTCCGTATTGAAACCCCCTAAATCCCCCTTATCAGGGGGACTTTAAAAGGGAATGCGTAAGTCCTAATTTATATACCCTTATGTGAGATTCCTAATTTTCACTTGCAATCTATTGCCAGTTTGTGTATAATAAATATACTTCACATAAATTGACGCATTAGGGAACTCACACAAGGATGCGAAACATCAAACCGACACATAAACCTATAAAGACCTTTTACGCAGAACTCAAACAATACGAAAGCCTGGGTGCGACAAATGAAACCGAAATCCGACTCGCCTTTGCAACACTCTTCCAACACTACGCCAGACAAAATAATCTGACGCTTATCTGTGAAAAATCGCTCCGAACACCGCAAAATACCACAATTTACGTCGATGGCATGCTGCCTGATAACGTCTTCGGCTTGCCGCGCGGTTATTGGGAAGCGAAGGACCTCCACGACAACCTCGCTATAGCGGTTAGGCAGAAATTTGACGCAGGCTATCCGCAGGATAATATACTCTTTACAACGCAAGAACGCGCCATCCTCTATCAAGATGGACAAGAGGTGATGGATGTCGGTATCGCTGACGCGGAGGCGTTTATTCGGGTGCTTCACGCCTTCTTCAGTTACGAACAGGCGGACGTTGCTAACTGGGAACGCGCTGCTGTTGAATTCAAGGACAAAGTGCCTGCTCTCGGTGAACGCGCAGCGATATTAATCCAAAACGAAGAGGCAACCAACGCTCGGTTTCAGGAGGCGTTTGCGGACTTCTATCGCCACTGTCAAGCGGCGATTAATCCGAACCTTTCAAAGTCTGCTGTCGAAGAGATGCTCATCCAACATCTCTTGACGGAACGGATTTTCCGCACTGTCTTTGATAATCCAGATTTCACTCGTCGAAATATTATCGCACGTGAAATTGAAAATGTGATTGATGCCCTCACATGGCAGGCTTATAACCGTTCCGAGTTCCTCCGCGAACTCAATCCGTTCTATGGTGCGATTGAACGCGCTGCTGCAACCTTTATAGACTTCTCGCAGAAACAACATTTCCTCAATACTGTGTACGAGCAGTTTTTTCAAGGCTTCTCGGTTAAGGTCGCTGATACACACGGCATCGTTTATACGCCGCAGCCGATCGTTAATTTCATGGCGAAAAGTATCTCACATCTACTTGCGACCGAGTTTGGACGTTCACTCTCGGATACAGGCGTTCACATCATCGACCCGTTCGTTGGCACGGGTAACTTCATCGTGCGGCTCATACAAGCGATTGATAAAACCGCGCTCAAGGCGAAATATAGCGATGAACTCCACTGCAATGAGGTGTTGCTGATGCCTTACTACATTGCGAGTATGAACATTGAGCATGAGTTTTATGTTGCTACAGAGCAGTATCAGCCTTTCGATAACCTCTGCCTTGTGGATACGTTTGATTTGACGGCGGAGCGTCAGTTGTCCTTGTTCGCGCCAGAGAATACGCGGCGGGTTGAGCGGCAGAAGGAGACAGAGATGTTCGTGGTTATTGGGAATCCGCCCTATAATGCACGGCAGATGGATGAGAACGATGCCAATAAGAACCGTAAGTATCCTGAGCTGGATAGGCAAATTCAGGAAACGTACGCCGAAGCCTCCACCGCGACGAACAAAACCGCGCTTTACGATCCGTACGTCAAAGCAATCCACTGGGCATTGGATAGAATTGAAACAGATGGGATCGTTGCGTTTGTGACGAACCACAACTTTATCGACGGTCAGGCGTTCGATGGAATGCGGAAACATCTGTCGGATGCGTGTGATAAGATTTATCTGCTGGATTTGGGTGGCAACATCCGTAAAGGTCACGCTGGGGATGCCAATGTCTTTGATATTCAAGTGGGGGTGAGCATTAACCTGTTTGTGAAAAAGGATCAGGATAGGGGCGAGGTTTTAAACCTCGCCAGCGAAGCGGTTGCAAACCCCGCCAGCGAAGTGAGAGCACCTGCCGATATTTTTTACAACGGTGAGACTACGGAGATGCCGAAAGAGGCAACGTTTGAATTTTTGGACACGTGCGAACACATCGGCAATGTCAACTGGGATTCTATCCAACCCGACGCGCGCCATACCTGGCTCACCGAAGGACTACGCGAGGATTTTGAGACCTTTGTGCCGATGGGGAGTAAGCAGGCAAAAGCAGCGAAGGGTGAGGTTTCGGGTGTGATTTTCCACCAGTTTAGCAACGGTGTAAAAACGAATCGCGACGCGTGGACTATTAACTTTGACCGAGAGGCACTCGCGGCGAACGTTCAGGGAATGATAGGATTCTATAATACACAAGTATTTAAGTGGCAAGGAATCGCGGATAAATCAAGCATAAACATTGATGATTTTGCAGAGTATGACAACGCGAAAATTAGTTGGAGCCGCGATTTAAAAGCGAAGTTGCGGACAGGTAGAATTGCTGAATACGATGAACGCAAAGTGAGAACCTGCCTCTATCGTCCATTTGGAAAAAGAAATATCTTCTTTGACAGAATTCTCAATGATGTTGTATATGTGTTTCCATCTATTTTCCCCACATCCGAGACTGAAATTGAAAATCAGGTAATTTGTGTCAATATATCACGAGAAAAACCATTTACTTCTCTCATGACTAATTGCATTCCTGAACATATTATGACAGGCGGTTTTGGCTCAGCTGGGCAGTACTTTCCTTTCTACATCTATGATGAAGATGGCACGAACCGACGGGAAAACATTACGGATTGGGCATTGGTACAGTTCAAAGTG
Source organism: Candidatus Poribacteria bacterium (assembly GCA_026702755.1). Lineage (NCBI taxonomy): Bacteria > Candidatus Poribacteria > Candidatus Poribacteria bacterium. The sequence goes on from JAPPBX010000087.1 coordinate 24,784, forward strand.
CATTACAAAGACGCGAGCATCACCAAGTGGGATATTTTTCATTATACTTATGCGCTCCTGCATCATCCTGCGTATCGGGAACGGTATCAGGTGAATCTCAAACGGGATTTGCCGCATATTCCTTACGCACCCGAATTTTGGGAATTTGTTGAGGCGGGCAGACGGTTGGCAGATATCCACGTTCATTATGAAGACCAACCTCAGTATAAATTAGATCTGATTGAAGCACCGGATATGCCGCTGGATTGGCGTGTGACACAGATGAAATTCTCTAAAGACAAAACAGAGATAAAATACAACGATTTCTTGACGTTGGCGGGAATTCCTGCGGAGGCGTTTGCGTATCGGTTGGGGAACCGCTCGGCATTGGAGTGGGTGGTGGATCAGTATCGTGTGAAGACGGATAGGCGGAGCGGTATCAAGAACGATCCAAATCGCTTGGACGATGAAACGTATATCGTGGATTTGATTCGGAAGGTCATCGGTGTGAGTTTGGAGACGGTGGGGATTGTTGAGGGGTTGTTGGGGTTGAAAATCTCTGAGGAGAAATCATAATGGATAGGAAAATAAGGATTATAATGCTTGTAATGGCATTAGGCATGATGTGTGCCGAAGAGTTGATGATATTGTCTGCACAGGATTCAACGGGATCTGCAACTCAACAAACGCAAATTCCAAACGACACATCAAAAGAGCAAGTATCAACACACACTCCTCAGGATCCCCTTACCCAGCAAACGCAACCTTCAAATGATACAACAGGAGAAAATCCATCTACTGGTATCCGTATATTCGGTATCCATTTCGATCCAACACTTAGATTGGACATGTCCCTTAGTATTTTTCTTATGCTCCTTGTTTTCATTTTTGGCAGTAAAACACGATCCAAATCCCCTCCAGAATTGACAAGTGAAGAAGTAAGCAAACCGGAGAACGCCAGTGAGGTCGAGGAATACATCAAAGCAGTTGATCGGAATCCTAAAGCCACTCTTGTAGAAAAAGCTATCGCCGATGCTTATATGTTGCAACGAGGTGAAAGGATTGAGGAGGCAATCGAAAAGTGGCGTTCCATTGCTAACATTACTGAGGGTAACGATAATAGACTTGCTTCTCGTGGTTTGGTTTCAGTTGGTTACCTCTGTGTAAAAGAAGGCATGGGAGAGGACGCATTATTGGCTTTAAACAAGGCAATTAACTTGGAACCAGATTTCGTTGAAGCTTACAACAATCGGGGTGCAGCGAAGAACCTCCTTGGAAAACATCAGGATGCTATTGCTGATTATGATAAGGCGATTCGACTAAAACCCGAATATGCTGGAGCCTATGATAGTAGAGGTTCGACAAAGTACTTGCTTGGAAGGAGCCAGGATGCCATTGCTGATTACAATGAGGCAATCCGGCTAAAATCAGATGATGTCCAAGCGTATTATCACCGAGGACAGGCGAATAAAGCCGTTAAAAAATATGAGGAAGCTCTCGCTGACTATGATAAGGTGATTGATTTACAACCGAATTGTGCCGAGGTCTATAACCATCGGGGTTCTCTACAGGTTATGCTTGGACACTATAGGAAGGCCATCACCGATTACACCAAAGCAATTCAACTAATAAAATCTGGCGAGGTAAAACTTAACAACAGTCAAGAAAACTCCATTTCTTTCACTCTTAAAGAAAACACAAAATTTGGTGAGGCAGAAGTCTACTACAACCGCGGAGTCACAAGAGCTAGGATCGGAGAATATGAGGAGGCTTTTGCTGATTTCAATGAGGCACTTCGACTAAAACCTGATTATGCAGAAGCATACAATAATCGCGGTCAAATCAACACTCTGCTTGGGAAACACGAAGACTCTCTGACTGACTATAACGAAGCAATTCGGCTAAAACCCGATTATGTTGAAGCCTATAGCAACCGAGGTCCCACAAATCTTATCTTTGGTAAATACGCGGAGGCTCTTATGGATCTAAACGAAGTCATCCACCACCAACCTAATTCTGTGCTTGCTTTTGTCAATCGGGCGGAGGCAAAGGTGAATTTGAATCGCATAGACGAAGCGAGATCAGATTTCCAAACCGCTTTGGAATTGGCAGAGCAACAGCAGAACACTGATCTTAAAGCCTCTATTGCGACACGATTTCAGCAACTTGACAATTCAACATTACAAACCGATGAAACATGATATAGTAGAGCCCGTAATTATTTGCCCATGCAGGAACCGTAGGGATTGGGGAACCTTGGAGAAACACCATAGTCCTTACAAATGCCGCCCCTACGGGGCTTGGTTCCTGTCGGAGACATGTTTCTACACAGAGGCCGTCCCTACGGGACTAAAGAGGGTTGCTGGGGTGTACGAAGTTTATGGCTAAAACCCGGCGCAGTTGGAATGCAGGTCGCATTTGGGCGTGTACGCCGCAAAACAGCGCCTACCGGACCTGGGCCTACGACGGTTATTTGCTCTAAAATTGACACTTATGGGGAACCTTGGAGAAACACTGTACGAGCGTGTCGTGTGAACTGTGAAGTTGTATGTTCCGATGCCACAGGCTAACGGTTTCCTATGCTACAAATATAAACTTACTTTCGGAATTTACTATAAACAGAGGTAGGCGTAAATAATGTTAACATTCAGATTTGCGAAAAATAATCTTTTGCTCACGGATATGGTGCCGAGTATGCCCCAATTGTTGGATAACTCTAAACCGGTACAAACGCGCACATTGGAACCTGCTGTATGTCCCCTGTATCCCGAAACTGCCTACCAGTGGTTAGTAGAAGTATTAGATGGATTAATCGACTTCGGACAACGGCACGGACATTACGGTGTTATCAAGTTGAGTGAAGACGAGTATCAATGGCTTTTTGATGATGTATTGGAAGAATTAATCTGTTCCGTTGGTGAAGATGAAAACCACCCGTTAGACCCGCTGATGACCTGTATTTTTCGGATTATTGACAATTATGAGGATAAATATGTACCAGAACTGACAGAACTGTTTCCAGAATTGGCAGAGGAAACACCCGTAGAAATTGCAAGCGAAAACAATAACCTACCACCTTACGCCTCAGAACTGAGCGATGGCGAACTTGCTGCGCACGCCTTTTTCTCGATCGGTTGTCTCCTCTGGGAAGGAGGCAAGGCAGAAAAAGCACTCTCTGCTTACGACACGGCAATTCGGTTGCAACCGGATTATGCCGAAGTTTACAACAACCGAGGCAATATCAAAAATGAATTAGGTTCTCGCGATGCTGCCCTTGACGATTATGATGCTGCAATTCGCCTCAATCCACATTTCCCCGAAGCCTACTACAACCGAGGGGTTCAGAAAATCATAAGTGAAGAATTTGACACTGCTATTGTAGACTTTACCGAGGCGATTCGCCTAAATTCTAACTATACTGAAGCGTACGCTCATCGTGGTGTAGCAAAGACTGAGTTGGGAAATATTGATGAAGCAAGATCGGATTTCCAGACTGCCTTGGCATTGGCAGAAAAGCAAGGTAACCCTGATTTCAAAGCCCTCGTTGAAAAGTGGCTACAACGACTCGATCCAATAGTCCCAAAACAAGACAGCAAGCAACCACGGCGCGGTGGGCAGTGGAAGGGGAAAGTAAAGATAGCGGATGATTTTGATGGGCTCCCTGAATCCTTTACGGAAGTCTTCCGCGGGGACAAAGAATAAATTCGCTATTGGATCCTACTGTGCTGCTGGAGGTACAACTAACTATACACATATCGCCCCGCTGGGGCTAAAGAGGTGGGACATCGTATTGCTATAGACATTCCGCCCCGCTGGGGCTAAGATGTGAGCCGAAAATGTCTTTACTATAAACATACCACCCCCACAAGGCTGATGCTTCGTCACTAAGCGTCTACAATCCTGAAAATCCCGGTTCAGACAATCAATACCTATCATTACCCGATTAAATTCTTAACCTTCGTCAAACTTTATTTACCGAATAATTCTACACAGATACCGCCCCTACGGGGCTGCAGCTCTTGGAAACCGATGAGATGTTTTTTCTACGAGTTACGCTCGCGTAGAAACTCGAAAAAAATATCAAAGGTTTGAACATTGTGCATCAAACACACTTATGGTAAAGGGAGCGTATTATTTGGCGATTACGGGAAGGCGAGGATACAATCCTCGCCAGCGGCGATGAGCGTTTGCATTCCTGAAAACCTGTATACATGTTTCGATCCTTACTATAAATTGTCCAAACCTTAGTATAAAGGGACGACGAATAAATCCGCTATTGGATCCTACTGCTCTGCTAACTACACACATATCGCCCCGCTGGGGCTAAAAGATGGGGATATCGCGTTGCTATAGACATCCTGAAGAAATTTGCAGAAACACCCAAGCAAAGACACCCAGCAAAAACACTCTCGCCAGCAGCGGTGAGGTGTTTTGTGTTTTCCAAAGTGCCCTTTTATTTTCCTGTTTTACTATAAAAACCTAAGTTGCCACCTGTTTGTGCACATAGCACTCCGCTGGAGCAAGAGGTTGTGGACCCCGGTTTCTATAGATATACCACCCCGCTGGGGTGGGGAAAATACCTAAACCCCTCGTTGGAACGTTCAAAATTTGTTAGTAGCAACTTGGGTTATAAAACGTCCTAATATTTGTTAGTAGCAACTTGGGTGAGGTATAGGTTTTTATTCAAGCGTGTCGAAGGGGATTCGACAGACTCCGATTAAGTCTAAACCTGTGTAGAGTTGTACCTCGGTGACCTGAAAATCGGCGGTCGTGATGCTATGCGTCAAGTCGTCATGCGTGGCACTTATGAACGATTTTAATAACGTCCCCCCGACATCAGAACTCAGTCGTAAGAGTGGCTTGGGGAGCCAATACCGCATTTTTAGGATATCATAGTTGAAAATCTGTTGGAGGTGCTGTGCCCGGATCTCTTGAAATTGCTGCACTTTTGAACTCCCTTGGAGTGTATAGAGCGTCACATCTCTAAAATTCATTGAAAGAAGATTTCGGAACTCGCTGGCGTTGTATTCGCATTCGTGATGGGGCGATTGGAGACCTGTAGACTCCCGAAGTGGAGAATATCGATTCGGTGTTGAAATGAGAAGCACTGCTGCGGGGTGGACCAAGCGTTTGGCGACTTCCTCCAAGAAATACTCGGGAGTTCTTAGGTATTCAATGAGATGAAAACAGCAGACGACATCAAACGTATAAGGAAAATATTTGTGAAGTTGTGAGACATCTTGGATGTAGAAATCGAGATTGGGGAGATTGTATTTCTGCTTTGCTTGTTGGATGGTCTTTTTGTCTTTGTCAACGGCGACGACCTGTTTTGCGTGTTGTGCCAATAGGTGTGCGCCGTATCCTTCGCCACATCCGAGGTCCAAGACGCGCTGCGCTTGTGTGAATTGCGTTGCGTATTCATAGACGGCGCGATACTGATAGTAGAATGGATGATTCGCTTTTTGGGTTGGATCTGTTGTTTCTGCCATGAGAAAAGGTCTTAGGCACTCCTTCTGTAGGGGCTGGTCCCCATAAATAACACACAACGGAAACCCGTTATTTGCTATAATAGAAACCAGCGCTGCTATAGTGTACTTATGGCAGTGTTACGCGTGGCAGGTGCTTGGAACGCCTGCTGCGCACCCCGAAAACGGGGAGCTGCCCCTGACGCGATTCACACGATATTAGCAGATGTGCTTCAGCATGAAATCAGCGTCATATAAAATTTACCATAAAATGCAAAAATTGTCAAATTTTTTTAATAGGACTTTTAAATAGGACTTACTATAACCGTTACCGCGCGATTGGCGAAACACTTTCCAAATCCTGCCCAATCTTACCACTTTTTCAGGGGTACCTAATGAAGTTGCGCAAGTAAATCAGTCCTGCAGTGAACCCCAACGCTTTTCTGTGCGCTTCCTTGAGATGTAGCAGATGACGTGGATCCATTGATAACCGATAACTGAAAACTATAGTAAAACCCAAAAGTAAGAGGGGACTTTGGAAAACACAAAACGCCTCACCCCCGCTGGCGAGGTTTGATGAAGTTTCAATAAATAGCCCTGACTTGGGCTAATAATCAATTCCTATCTTTTTGTGGATGTGATATACTAAGGCAAATATGTATTTCACAAGGTCACATTGCTTATGAATTTTCCAACGCTGTCGGAGTCGAGACGTATTGAGATGCTCCAACCGCCGACGGGGCAAGTGCGCATGGTGCTTGACACTGACACCTATAACGAAATCGACGACCAATTTGCTGTCGTTCACGCGCTGCTCTCGCCTGAACATCTCAACGTTGAGGCACTCTACGCCGTACCTTTCCATAATAACCGCTCAAATAGTGCGGAAGATGGGATGGAGAAAAGCTACGATGAAATCCTGCGGCTTTTAGAGTTCCTCGATGTCTCCGCCGACGGCTTCGCCTACCGTGGCTCCAGAGCGTTTATTTCCGATAGAGAGACCCCTGTTCCGAGCGATGCAGCGACTGATATGATCGAACGGGCAATGGCAAGTAGTACAGAAGAGCCGCTTTACGTCGCCGCTGTCGGTGCAATAACAAATGTCGCCTCTGCTATTCTAATAGAACCCGAAATTATCGAACGCATTGTCGTTATCTGGCTTGGCGGCAATCCGTTGTACTGGCCACACACCCGCGAGTTCAACCTTATGCAAGACCTTCAGAGTGCGCAAGTGGTTTTGGACTGCGGTGTGCCTTTCGTTTGGCTACCAGCACGCGGGGTCGTCTCACATCTACACACGACGGTTGCTGAGATGGAACGCTATGTGCAGGGTAGAGGCAAAGTCGGAGATTACCTCGTGGAAATCTTCAAAGACTACTCAAGCGACCATTTCGCTTGGTCAAAAGTGATATGGGATATATCTGCGACAGCCTACCTCATCAATCCAACGTGGGTACCGACAGAAATCGTTCACAGTCCCATCTTGACGGAAGCAGCGACATGGAGTTTTGATAACAGTCGTCATCTTATGCGTGTTGCGTCGAGTGTGAATCGGGACGCTATTTTCAGGGATCTGTTTGAAAAATTGCAACACCATACCGCTTAAAGATATGACAACATTGAATAAACCGAAAAAGATCCCAGCGGGAACATCCTTTGAATTCGGAGCGCACCGTTTTCACTTTGGTGCGGAGATCGTCGAATTAGTAGATTCCAGCTCACTTCTCAACAATCCGAATGCATTGCACAGAAAGATGTGTGAGAATGGATACCTCTTTATTCGAGGGTTCCATCCGCGAAAGGATGCGGAGAAAGCAGCACATTGGACCTTGCAAGCGATTGCGCAAAACGGTGGGTTAAAGCCGGATACTTCGGTTGAAGAGGGTATCATCGGCAAAGCGAACCAGACATTTAGCTTCTTTCGGCAGACCGAGGTGGCGCATGCCAAACCGATTCTTGATGTTGTGGATAGCCAGCGAACGATGCAGTTCTACGAAGAATTTCTCGGGGGTCCCGTCATTACGTTTGATAAACGGTGGCTTCGCTGCATGGCGAAGGGTGGACATAACCATTTTCACTACGATAGCGTTTACGTTGGGCGCGGCACACAGAACCGGTACACGATGTGGAGCGCATTGACGGACATTGGTTTGGAAAATGGACCCCTCGTCATCTGTCTCGGTTCCCATCGGCACGATCGGTTAAAGTCCACCTACGGCGCGACCGATATGGACCGCGATTTGACGGAAGCCGTGTTTAGCACCGATCCACGTGAGATGGTTGAGAAATTCGGATTCACGTTGGCAACAGCGCATTTTCAGCCGGGGGATGTTATTATCTTTGGACTTTACATGATGCACAGCAGTGCCCCGAATCGCTCTGACCGCTATCGTATCAGCATCGATACGCGATACCAACTCGCTCGCGAAGAGAAAGATGACCGCTTCTTTTTCCGTGAAGACGGCAGTTGGCTCGGTAATTTCTACAACAAAGGCGCAAGTTACAAACCGATAGAGGAACTCCGCCAGGAGTGGGGATTGGAATAATGGGATTACAAGGAGGATTGGCATGGTTTACAAACAGTGGAGATTTGTGGCTTTAATCGCCATTTTGATTTTTTACGCAATTGGAAACAGTGTCGCAGAAAAGGCAACCGCAACTGGTACTGTGTTTCTGGATACAAACGGAAACCAAGTGAGGGACGATACCGAGAAGGGATTGCCTGGGGTTCGCGTCTCCAATGGACAGGATGTTGTCCAAACTGATGCTAACGGGCAATACTCGCTCGCAGTCAGTGACGACACCATTCTCTTTGTCATTAAACCGCGTGGATTTATGACACCGGTGGATGAAAATCGTCTGCCGAGATTTTATTACATTCACAAACCGCACGGTTCACCAGAAGGACTGAAGTATGCTGGCATCGCACCAACCGGTCCATTACCCGCATCAATTGATTTTCCACTCACTGAACAGCCCGAACCGGATACCTTCAAGGCACTCGTCTTCGGGGATACACAGCCCTATAATATGCAAGAGATTGAGTGGTTAGCACATGATGTCGTTGAGGAAATTATTGGAACTGATGCGGTGCTCGGAATCAGCCTTGGCGATTTGGTAGGCGACGATTTAGATTTATTTCACCCACTTAACGCAGTGATGGCTACCGTTGGGATACCGTGGTACAACGTCCACGGTAATCACGATATGAACTTTCTCGCTACGGATGACCGGTACGCCGATGAGACCTTTGAACGTGTTTACGGGCCGGCGTGCTACTCGTTTGACTGGGGACCTGTACATTTCATCAACATCGACAATGTGTACTTTCACCGCGATGAAGAAGACAACCCTCGCTACTTGAGTGAGGTGGGAGAACAGCAGTTGACCTTCATTCGGAACGACCTCGCTTTTGTGCCGAAGGATCAGCTTATTGTTATATCCCTACATATTCCGTTGACCGAGATGCGTGACGTGAAGCAATTGATGAATCTACTCGGCGACCGTCCCCATACGTTATCCCTGTCAGCACACACGCACATCCAACGGGATGACTTCGTTGGACCGGAGCACGGTTGGCACGGGGACACCCCACATCATCACCACAATCATGCGACGACATCAGGGTCTTGGTGGCGGGGCGCGCTTGATGAAATCGGGATTCCGCACACAACCATGCGAGATGGTGCGCCGAATGGATATGGTATTTTCACATTCAGTGGCAATCAGTATTCAATTCGGTTCAAAGCCGCCCGTCGTCCAGCGGATTATCAGATGAATATCTGGTCACCTTGGGAAGTTGCGTCAGCAGAAACCGGCGAAACAGATGTCATCGTTAACGTTTTTGGAGGCACCAAACGCTCAACAGTTGAAATTCGCTTGGGTGAAGTTGGGGAATGGAGACCGATGACCCATACGCCTCAGGAAGACCCCTACTATAAAGCACTCAAGGCACGGGACGATACGAACCAGCTTGAGCGGAGACTGCATACCGCCCTTCGAGAAACAATGAAGGCGCAGTTGAAGGAAGAGGGTGAACTGCCACAAAGGGGACGAGGGATTAGCGGAATCGTAAAGTCAACGCATATCTGGCAAGCGAAGCTCCCAACGAACGTTCCGAAAGGAACGCATGTTATCTACGTCCGTACAACTGATATGTTCGGTCAAATTTTCATAGGACGCAGAATCATCCGAGTGCAGTAGTCCGGTATCAGTATTCAACCATCATTATAGTGGGCACCCACAAGGGGTGTCCCTACACATTTTGATAATTCACCGATTGCGATGCCTTCATAGAAGTGGGACATTCCAGTCGTCAGCGCAAATAACTTCAAGCTGATCGTGCGGTTTGAAGTAATCGGTTGGATGGTGGTCTTCACCCATGTCGCCGAATAGCCTTCGGCGGCGTGGTGTCATCCGTGCGAGAACGTCCGCGGGTAGTTTGTCGTAGTCGTAAGGGCGGGACCACATCTGCCCGTAACGGAAGGTGACGCTTTTGCGGATACGATCCGTCCGATTCGGACCGACACCGTGCCACATCGCCCATGGGAAGATGACCGCGTCTCCAGCCTCGGCAAGGACTTGAATCGCACCGTCGGGATACTCGCCTTTTTTAAACCCGTTTTCAGGGAAATCTATCTTGTGGCTGCCGGGTACACACATAAAATTCCCTTGATTTGGTTCGGTCAGATCCGTTAGGAAAAACTGGATTTTGAATTGGAGGGGTAGACTATCCGGATGCGGATGAATCCGTTGAAGTGAGGGACCCGCATCCGTATGAAATCCCATCAAAGCGTCAACATCTGGGTGCCGAACGTAGATTTGCGTTCCCATGATTTGGAGATAGGGTCCCATCAGCGAAAGGATCGTGCCGAAGGTGTGTGGATGATCGGTGAGTGGATCGAGAGCATCTGTTCGCTCAATCGCACGGATAATCGTATAGGCACCTTTTCCAAACGGATTATCGCCTTGTAGACTCGGTGTTTCTTGGACATACGTCTCAATTGCTGAATCCACAGCCGTCAAAAGTGTCTCAATTTCAGCAGACGAAAGCACGTTTTTGATGATCAGAAATCCCTCTTTTTCCCATTCTTTTCGTTGGACATCCGTCAAGTATGGAGATACCATTTTTTCTTGCTCCTTGTTAATAAGCCAAACGTAACACGTCCGTTAATTTTAAGGAAATTATAGACAAATTGTGATACTGTGTCAAGCCCGTTTTGCCAATAAAACTCAACGTTTTCGCTGAATTTACGTCTAATATTAAAAAGGATGAGGTTAGAAACCTCGCCAGCGAAAATAACAATATTTAGCACCGATAGAGAAAGTATGGATAACTTCACAAAAATTCTTACTACCATCCGTCGCCCCTTCCAACAAGAACTTCGGAAGGGATGCAAGGATGATGTCGTTGTTAACGGGTTGGGCAGTTATGTTCAACTATGGGTAAAAAATGGAGATGCGTTTGTTCTGGACGCAACTCAGAAAGAGATGTTGAACGGTTTGGCGAACCTCTTTGAAAATTACAAAGGGTTATCGCCTACTGAACGGCAGCGCACACTTGAGGAGGCAACGAAACGGATTAATGATGCCCTTGGGCAAGCATCCCGAATCTCCAGTCTTGAAGAAAATCCACCAACACGTTCAGAGCCGACGACCCAACGCACAAGTGGTAAAAAGAATGGGCAGCAAACCGAGATGCTGCCGCTCTTTAAAAAAATAGAAAACCCGCCAGAAAGATTACCGATACAACAGGAACAGACAGAAGAACAAGCAATTGATACAAAGCAAAGGGAATCCCTGCCCCTTTTTCAGAATGTGGAGACTTCCCCACAACACGTAGAGAGTACTCCCACGGAAGAAGCCACCGCATCTGTGCCGATCCCCGACACGCCTGTTGGAACAGACATCACTTCACTCGATTTCTTAGGTGAACCGCTCCAGTATCTCAAAGGTATCGGGCCCCGCCGCGCCAGTATGCTTCGGGAAGAACTCAATCTTCAAACGGTTGGTGAATTCCTCGCATACTACCCTCGCGATTATATTGACCGCTCCAAGATGATAGAGATTTACAGAGTGGGAAGACGGGAAGACGATGAACCGGAGACCATCCAAGGTAAGGTCGTCAGTCATACCTCTTCTCCAACTGCAAAGGGAAAACGCATCGGTAAGGTCTCAATTTACGACGGAACGGGTGTCGCCATGCTCGTCAACTTCGGGAGACGCATCGGCGTTATGAAGGGATTGCTTCCAGTGGATACCGAAGTTGTCGTCAGCGGCAAATTCACGCGTCGTTACAATGAAATCCAAGCGACCGATTACGAGTTTGAACTGTTCGAGGAAAGCGATGAGACACAGGGTCTGATTCACACCAAACGGATTGTTCCGAAATATCCACTCACAGCGAAACTTACGGCGAAAATGATGCGTATGTGGATGCGTACCGCGCTTGATGAATATGGACAACAGATCCCTGAGATTTTACCGCTCGCGCTCCGCCAACGTCAAGGCTTGATTGACAGGCAATCGGCTATCAATGAGATTCACTTTCCGACATCAGAAGCGCATCGAAAAGCGGCACAAAAACGACTCGCCTTTGAGGAGTTTTTTCTGCTCAGTCTCGGCATGGAGATGAAAAAGGAACACCGGACCTCGGAGGACGGTATCGCGTTCCAAGTTGGAACGGAAACAGGAGAAAATGTTCCGGCACTGTTACGTGATTTCGTCGCATCGCTTCCCTACGAACTCACCAACGCGCAAAAACGGGTCTTCGCTGAAATCCAGGACGATATGCGGAAGAAAAACGTCATGAATCGATTGATTCAAGGGGATGTCGGTTCTGGCAAAACTGTTGTCGCAGCGATGGCGTTGCTCTGTGCGATTGAAAACGGGTATCAAGGCGCACTAATGGTACCGACTGAAATCCTCGCAGAGCAGCACTATTACAATCTTTCGGAGATGCTTGAGCATCTGCACAAAACAAACAAGGGGACTGCAGAAGAAGACGGTGGGAAAATAAACGTTGTACTTCTCAAAAGCGACCTCCCCAAAGCAGAACGTGAAGAGGCATTAGAAGCGATCACGAACGGTTCCGCTGACCTCATCGTTGGGACCCAGGCGTTGATACAGGAAGGTGTGGATTTTCAGAAACTCGGACTCGTCATCATAGACGAACAACACCGGTTCGGCGTGATGCAACGGGCAACACTTCGTAACAAAGCGCAAGCGGGAAACGGCGATTTGAAACAGCAGGTTACCCCTCCGCCAGCCCCAGATGTGCTTGTCATGACAGCGACACCAATCCCAAGAACACTCGCCTTGACACTCTACGGAGACCTGAATGTGTCCGTTATTGACGAGATGCCACCGGGTAGACAGAGGATTAAGACCTACTGGATAAAGGAAAAGGACCGAGAAAAGTTATACGGTAACCTTCGGAAGGAGATCCAACGCGGCAGACAGGCATACATCGTCTATCCGCTCGTCGAAGAGTCCGAAAAATTGGAAGAACTCAAAGCCGCTACAGAAATGGCAACGCACCTTCAAAATGAGGTGTTCCCTAACTTACGCGTTGGACTTTTGCATGGGCAGATGAAATCTGTCGAGAAACAGGAAGTCATGGCGAACTTCAACGCACGGAACATTGACATCCTCGTTTCAACGACCGTAATTGAAGTCGGTATTGATGTGCCGAACGCAACGCTGATGGTAATTGAAAACGCGGAACGGTTTGGGTTGTCCCAGTTGCATCAATTGCGCGGACGCGTCGGACGTGGCGAGCATCAATCGGCGTGTTATCTCGTTGCTATACCGAAAGGGGACGATTCCTATCAGCGCATTCAGGCGATGATTCGGACCAACAACGGCTTTAGGATCGCAGAAGCAGACCTAAATATCCGCGGTCCCGGAGAATTCTTCGGCACTCGCCAATCGGGTGTCCCGAACTTTAAGATAGCGAACATCATCCACGATGCCACACTTCTGGAGACAGCAAAAAAAGAGGCGGAATTATTAATCAAGGCGGATCCGGCGTTAGTCGCACCTGTACATCAATTGCTGAAACGGATGTTACAGAAACATTGGCGAGGGAATTTGGAGATAGCGTCGGTTGGTTAGCGAAAGGAGAATCCAATGACATACGACATAACAAAAATGACTCATGCAGAGTTCAGTGCTTGGCTTGTGCCGATAGTAGACCGTCCGCTCTTTGAATCCCGCGAACGACTTGTCACATTGCTTGCCGAGAATACAGATAGGGAGGCATTGGAAACTGAGTTCCAAGAGTTTTATGAAGGCTACTGTGGTCTGGCATTTGAGTTAGAGGAGCCTGAGGAGCAGCTGGTTTCAATATTGCGAGAGTGTGATACGTTTGCATCGCTACAAGAGCGCGTCATAGTCGTCGAAGCGGTGCGAAAGACATCGCCTGCAGGACGGATAGCACGACGGATGAGCGACAGACCGCTGATCACCGATCCGCAACCGGAGATAAAGGTATCGGCACTATCGGATGACGAATTCCGTGCGCTGATGGAAACGCTTACGAATTGGGAACTTTTTGCAGCGCGCGAGCGAGTTGCAAAACTACAGAAGGCAGCACCATCGGTTGCCATGACAGATCAGTTGAAATCTGCGTTTTTTGAGTTTTTCGTGTGCTATCTGGAGTTAGAGCAGTTTCTTGAGGATTACTATTATGATCCCGATGAGGGATTGGAATTGCGTCCGGAGGTGGCTGAGAGGTTAGAACGGAGCGTGGCAGAATATGAGTCTGGTGAAGTCAAATCGATTCCGGTAGAGGAAGTAGCAAAAAAATTAGGACTGAAGTGGTAATGTACAGTTTGGAAATTATGCCAAAAGCGGAAGCAGATTTTGCCCGTTTAGATGCTACGATTGAACAGCGAATTCTCGACAAACTGAGGGTATTATGCGAAAATTGCGATACACATCGCCACGAGGCTCTCCGAGGCCCACATAGAGGTAAGTTCCGTTTACGCGTTGCTGGTGCTTATCGAGTTCTGTATACTTTCAATAGACAAACAAGGACAGTTGTTGTTCACGAAGTTAGACATCGGAGCAGCGTTTATTAACATAGACGTGAAATGTGTAATTTACTTCAGAACAATGACCCAACAAATAACCCATTTACAGAGACGTAATTATCAAATGGTATAACTGCGGGACAGTCTCTGAGAAATCACCGGAGATGTGGTAGCCTTCACCGCCATCTTTCACTGTGCGGATGAGGATTGTCTTTTTGGGGCGGTGGTAGTAGTGGGCATCGGTGGTCTCCCCCTCGTCTTGGAAATCGGGGAAATCAATCAGGTCGAAGTTTGCAGTCGTGAAACGCCGAATTTCTTCACCGCGCTGGATTGCGATGTTGCGTGCCATTGAGAGGCTTTTGAGATAAACTTCGGGTCCCATGACAGCGGAACCCAGATTCAGAAAAACCCCGCCTTCTAATTGTGAGACACTGTGCGCAAACCTGAGAAAATCTTCGCCTGTCGTCCACCCCATTGCGGCGTAATCAGCGGAAGGATGCTGGTCGATGATGTCATAGCCGATGCCTTTGTGAACGGTGAACGGCACACCCAACCGATACGCAGCGGCGAACATGCTCACATCGCGATGCGGAAAAGAGATACCCTGTTCACCTTCTTGGATTAATCGACCGACCGCTTCCCCGAAACCGAGTTTATCTCGATACCCTCGAACAATTGCCTCGTTCAGGTAGCGTCCCGTCTCTTCCCAATTGCCGAACTTACCGTCCCAGATATAGTCTTCAACATCTTCGAGCGTTGCCCCGATGTGCGCGAGTTCAAAGTCGTGGATGGCACACGCGCCGTTGGCGGCAACATGCGTGATAATACCACGTTCCATCAAATCAATGATAAAGTGAGAGTTACCACGCCGCATGACGTGCGCGCCCATCATCCAGATGACCTGTTTTCCGGAGCGGTGTGCCTCAACAATACGATCAGCAACAGTATGGAGGTGTGGGTTTTCATGGGGTGGCGGTTCTGCATCTAACGCATAGACATCCGCCACCGTCATCTTGTGTCGGCGTTCAGTGAGCGGTAGGACTGTGAGTTGCTCACGATTCAGTTTGTTCATTTTAATAACGCAAGGGTACAGGGTAGGTACAAGACCTACCCCTACGGGATACAGGGTAGGCACAAGACCTACCCCTACGTTTAATAGTGAAGAAACGGCTACTCGGCAAACTTGGCAGAGACAATTTTCGAGATACCTGCCTGTTCCATCGTCACACCGTACATCGCGTCAGCGATCTCCATCGTGCGGCGATTATGCGTGATAATAACGAATTGTGTATTCTCGGAATAGGCACGGATAAGGTTTGTGAAACGGAGGACGTTTGCTTCGTCAAGTGCGGCATCAACCTCGTCAAGGACACAGAAAGGACTCGGCTTAATTTTAAAGACAGCAAACAGGAGCCCAATGGCAACGAGTGAACGTTCACCACCGGAAAGCTGCGTGATGCTCTGCGGACGTTTGCCCGGCGGACGCGCAATAATGTCAATCCCCGAGTCCAGCACTTCAGACGGATCTGTCAAAAGTAATTCCGTTTCGCCGCCGCCGAAGAGTTGTGCGAAAACCTCTTGGAAGTTCGCCTGCACCTTTTCAAAGGTCTCAAGGAATACATCCTTTGAGGTCTGGTTAATTTTCTGTATCACCTGATAGGTGGCTTGCATGGATTTTTCGAGGTCGGTGCGCTGGGAAACAAGGAAATCTTGGCGTTTCTTATGTTCTTCGTAAGCCTCGATCGCCTTGAGATTTACTGCGCCCATCGCGGAGATTTCAGCTTTCAACTTTTCGACGCTATCCAACAGATCAATCTCGTCCATTGCCTGTTCATTATCCGCCAAAGGTGGCAGTGCATCAATTGAAACCTGATATTTATCGTGGATTCGGGTTGAAACTGATTTTATACGCATTTCCAGCTGGGTCGTTGCGACCTCAAGTTTATGCCGCTCTCGGTTCTGTTTCTCGAAGTTTCTACGGGTTGCGCGCATTTCTTTTTGGAGAACGGTTACCTCTTGAAGGAGCGTCTCGCGTTCTTGCGTTAATTGATCAACGTGTGCTTCTGCTTCGGCACGGTCGCCCTCTAAACTAAGGAATTTGCGTTGCGCTGCGGCGACCTGTTCTCCAAGGTCAATCTTCGTCTGTTCATCGGAGTCAATAATTGCCTGCTGTTCAGCAATATCCTTTGTTGCGCGTTGGTATGTATCCTCAATCGTTTCTAACTCGGACATCAAACCCTGCAATTTCTGATGCTGCCCTGCCAAAAAGACTTCCATCTCTTGGCAGCTCCCGGCGACTTCAGCATGTTTCTTGTTTTCGCTCTCAATCTGTTCGGATACGCGCTCAATCCAGCGTTGCGTGCGAGTACTCTTCTGCGTCAATTCGGTGATTTCAGTCTCAAGTGCCTGCTGTTCCTCTCGTGATGCATCGACGGCTTTGCTTAAGTTTCGGTTTTCTGTCCGAACCCCGGCAAGTTGCTGTTCAAGTCGGACAACCTGAAGGTTCGCCTGCTCCATGTCCTTCGTCAGCGATGCTTTCTCAACGCGCTTATCTTGCCATTTTGCGGTGAGCGTCTGCCGCGTTTTTTGCAAATCCGCTATTTTGGCGGCGTACGCCTTACGCTTGTCAACCTTTCGATTTGAGCTCTGTGTCAATTTCCCGATCTCATTTTCGAGCGTTTCGAGTTCACGGGCGCGACGGAGTAACCCACTCTGTCTCTGATTCGTTTGACCGCCGGTGATAGCTCCAGACGTATCAATGATATCTCCGTCTAAAGTAACGAGACGTGCCCTCGGGCGGAATTGGCGGGTAAGAGCGACAGCAACATCCAAATCCTCAATGACGAGTGTATTCCCCAACAGATGTTGCATGGCAGGTTCATATTCATTGTCATAGTCAATCAATTCCTGCGCGATGCCGATGACACCGGGTTCGTTGAGCAGTGCCTCATCATAGAATCTGCGTTCGCGTATAAAATCGAGCGGTAGAAACTTCACCCTACCCGCGCGATGCTTTTTCAGGAAAGCCACACTCCTTTGTGCATCCTCAGCAGTCTCAGTAATAACACTCTGAATATCGCTCCCGAGTGCGACCTCTATCGCGACTTCATACTCAGTGTCCGTGGCGAGCAATTCAGCAACAACACCACAGACCCCCTGAAACTGCTCGGGATAGCGGGTTTTTGCCTGCATTACCGCCCGAACACCAGCGTAGTATCCTTCATAAGCAGATTGCAATTCCTGTAGCGATTTAAGCCGTGAGACGTTGCTGCCTAACGTATTCTGTAAACCTTGAATTTCGGTTTCAATCTTGCGGAGGGCATCCTGATTTTCCTGCAGATTCGTTTCGACGTGATTTCTCTCGGCTTCAATATGAACGAGTTCTGCTTTCAGCTGTGTTTCGGCGCGTTGGACCGCAGCGTGCACATCAATAGCAGTCTTGAGTTCGGTTTCCAAAGCCTCTGTATTTTCTTTGAGGCGATGGAGATTTCCCTCGTTACTATTCAAATCGTGCTCAATTGCGAGACGTTTGCGCTCGCGGTCTTCCAATTCGGTTGCGTTCTCCTGTAAGACAGTCTGCGCGTCTTGTACAGACTCTTTAGCGGCAGTGATACGTTCGGCGAGTTGTGTGAGCAGCTGCTGACGTGCTGTCAGTCGGCTTTCTTCTATTTTGTAGGATGCCTCAAGTTTTTGGTGCTCTTGGGTCCGCTCTCGCTTCTGTGTGAGCAGTGCGGTTTGCTGTGCTTTCAAGGACTCAAGCGTTTGCAGGGCGCGCTCGCGTTGCCTTTGGATGTTGAGTTGACGCTCTTTGTGAAGAACGATCTGACGCTCAATTTGCTCAATGTTGGTTTCAATCTCACGAAGTGCCGTCTGTCCGTCCCGGATGGCTTCATCCAATTCAGATTGGCGGTTTGTGGAATTTTCAATGCGTTCCTCGGCAGCTTTAAGCGTTTCAGAGGCACCGGCGACACTGGTGAGAATGTCATCCAAGTCCGCTTGGGCTTGGTTATAATCCATGCGGAGTTTATCGTATTCCCTGTGGGCAAGGTTTAACTCAAACTGCTTTAGTTGTGCTTGTTGTGTGTTATAGTGCTGCGCTTGTTCCGCTTGCTGTTTGAGTTCTTCAGTTTCACGCTGTAACTCCTGAATCACATCGTTGATACGGACGAGATTTTGCTCGGTCTGTTCAAGTTTACGGAGTGCTGTTTTCTTTCGGTGTTTATATTTCGTAATGCCAGCAACTTCATCAAATAGAAAGCGGCGTTCTTCCGGTCGCACGTTTAGGATTACATCAATCTTGCTCTGCTCCATGACGGAGTAGGCATCAACGCCGATCCCGGTATCCATAAAGAGTTCACTAATATCGCGGAGACGGCACGGGTTCTGATTAATCAGATAGCGGCTTTCGCCATCGCGTCCAAGGTGCCGACATACCTCAACTTCGGGAGCCTGAAGGGCAACGTTGGGAGGGTCTTGTGCGAGTGCATCTGTATTGGCAAGCCCATTATTTGAAAAACGGAGTGCTACCTCTGTTTTCTGTGCGGGTGCAAAGTTGGCACCCCCGTTGAAAAGTAGGTCGCGCATAGAGGAACACCGAAGGGCGCGGGCACTCTGTTCTCCAAGTACCCACCGAATGGCATCGGACACGTTGCTTTTTCCGCAACCGTTGGGTCCGACAATTGTAGTGACACCCGGTTCGAGTATCAATTCAACATCTTCGGCGAAACTCTTAAATCCACGAATTTTGATGCTGTTTAAGTGCAAAGGTTCAGCCTCCTTCACTACAAATTCAGGCAATTAGCTAAATGATAAGCAGTTTTAGGGTGCAGCTTTCAAAGGCGATGACCGCCTCATGCAGAACAGGCACGCCAGCAAACTTCGTCCGAGGGCGGACATTGTATAAAACGCAGCATAGGTGAAAAAAGTTTCACGATTTTCACGACCTTAGTGTTCTCGCCACTGTCAAAACGTCAATTTCAACGGGATCGGCAGTCCACAATTCGCTAACGGCTTCACGGATGGTAGCACCGGTCGTGAAAACATCGTCTATAATTAGAAGCCGTTTTCCACGGATAACCTCCGGGTTCCGGATGCCAAAAGCACCGATGATATTTCGCTGGCGGGCTTCTCTATCCAAACTACTCTGTGCCGCCGTATGCCGATGCCGAACCAGTGTGTCCGTGAGAACCGGTACACCCGCTGCTCCCGCAATCGCGTTGGCAAGGAGTGCCGCCTGATTAAAGCCGCGTTCTCGTAAACGCTTCTTATGAATCGGGATGGGCAGAACGAAGTCGTATTCTGCCATGTTACAGTCTGTAGGCATACGTGCGTTTATCAGTTGAATCAGATGTTGTGCAAGCACCTTCTTCTTCTCAAATTTGAAGAGATGTATTGCCTCTTGGAGCGTTGTCTGATAAAATGCTATAGACCTGAGTTTGCCGTAACGCGGCGGGGAGATCGCACACGGATCACAAAGCCCATCCACGCCCGGCGTGCCGCATATATCGCACCAAGGGGGTTCAAGGAATTGAATATCCTGCCAGCAGTCATTACAGATATAAGGCACGGATGTAACCCCAATAAATTCCTCACAGACCCGGCATTCCGCGGGGTAAAGGAAAACAACGGCAGTTTCAAATATGTCTCGTAACAGGGAAGGTACCTGTAATCCTATCGGTTTCGATCTCATCAGATTCAACACCTGAATGAAATTAGAAGTTATCATACAATAAGTTTAACATAAGTAGATTTTAATGTCAAGACAAAAGAGGAGAAAAAACAAGATGGAAAGACCGGTTGTATTTTACAATCAAGAACAACAGATAAACGGGATACTGCATTCACCAGTAGATTGCGATGCCCCGGGTCCAGCAGTTGCCTTCTTTCATGGATTCACTGGAACAAAGGTTGAACCCCACAGAATATTTGTTAAGACTGCACGGGAACTCGCCTCTATTGGTTTTTACGTGCTTCGCTTCGATTTCCGTGGTTCCGGGGACAGTGAAGGCGATTTTTCAGAGATGACCATTGGGGGCGAGATCTCCGATGCCATCAAGTCAATTGATGTCCTTAGTGCCATGCAAGGCGTAGACCCTGAACGCATCGGAATTTTGGGGTTGAGCATGGGCGGGTGCGTTGCGGCGTGTGTTTCTGGACAAGATGCACGCGTGAAATCGACGGTGATGTGGGCACCACTCTCGGACGACCCACCAGATCGGAAACAGGAAATCTTGGAGAGGTCCAAACATACACCAACACCAGAGGAGATCGCGCAGCTAAACCCAAATATCGTTGGGAAGGCGTTCTATGAAGAACTCCCCGAAATAAATCCTTCCACTCTCATTCAGCAGTTTAGGGGCGCGCTCCTCGTCATCCACGGTAGTGCTGACGATGTGGTGCCGGTCTCTCACGGCAAACGCTATTATGAACTCACGCGTGGACGCGACGCTCCGACAGCACTTGAGATTATTGATAAGGGCGACCATACCTTCAACACCGTTGCATCAGAGCAAACGGTCATCGCCAAATCGGTTGCGTGGTTTCAGCAGACGTTGGCATAGATTATTCAGATGCAAGACTAATGCGGATCGCCTCAAGGGCACCCCTCGCGTCTTCCAAATTCGGGGGTTGATCAGCGGTATCTCGGATTTCAGAGAGCCACAATTCCTGAAGCGTCGGTTGTGCGGAATCCGGTATAGAGATTGGCGTTACACCAACGGGTGTTGTGCAGTGCCATTCGCCACCAGCATCGCTTATCGTGCCTTCGGTGAGGACGTATCGCTCGTGTTCTTCAGCGGCGTTAATGGCTATGCCCCCTGCCCATGTCCACTGTCCAATGCCACCACGCTTGAATTCAACGGTGAGCGTGTTGACAAATCGGTCGTATTGCCCATTCCGCTTTAGTCCTTCATAGACAGCATTTTTTTTAACAGACGCGGCTCCACCGAAGAAATCCACAATCGGATAGATATGGTAGATGAAGAAGTGAGCGGGTGTACCTGACACGGGTAAATTGAAGAGAATCTCAGGACGGGCACCGCGCCCCGGCGTGAGACGCACAAACGAGGTGAGGAGTAAGTCGCCGAGTTCGCCTATCTTTTGCTTGAGTGCCTTGTGGGTGTTGGAGACAACTTCTGGATGTGAGACTCGCAGCACACGACCCCGCTCTTCAGCGATCCGAAGTGCTGCCTCTCCTTCACCGACATCACTGGCGAGCGGATATTCCACAAAGACGTGTTTATCCGCCTGTAACGCTGCGAGGATAATCTCACCGTGGCTGTCGTTGTGCGTACAGATAACGATGCCGTCTATATCTTCGCGTTGAATAAGGCGATGCCATTCAGGGATAAATTCGGCGTTATGTGCTGCAGCAAGTTGTGTTCCTGTCTGCTGATTTCTGGAGGCGATCGATACGATTTCAGCGGTCTCCATTGTTGCAAATCGGGCGAAATGGTGCCGTGCCATCCCGCCCGAACCGACAATTCCGATTTTAATTTTCGTCATATTTTCCATCAATGGTAGTGGGCACCCACAAGGGATGCCCCTACAACAGGTCTACATATTTTGTGGGCACCCACAAGGGATGCCCCTACAATAGGTAATTCCT
Organism: Candidatus Poribacteria bacterium; assembly: GCA_026702755.1. Classification (NCBI taxonomy): domain Bacteria; phylum Candidatus Poribacteria; species Candidatus Poribacteria bacterium. The sequence continues at coordinate 46,869 of JAPPBX010000087.1, forward strand.
TGTTATGCCCAGCCTTGACTCTCGCCACCGACGCGAGCAGCACTAATTTTTTCATAATAACCGCTTTTCCGATAAGCCACCAATGGGTGCGGGTCGCGTCCCATTTCTAAGCGGACCTGCTCTAAAAGTGGGTTCACATCCGTTTCATACGCGCGTTGGAGGATGGACTCCGCTTCAACGAGATCGGCGGCATCCTGCGCGGCTGCGAGTGCTTCACGGTCAACGAGCAGTGCCTTTGTGTATGCCTTTTGGAGATTACAAACAGATTGGATACTCGCTTCTACCTTTGGCTTCAGATTGTGGCTCTGATCAATCATGTACGCGATGTCGGTTTCCGTATCGGGGTCGAGTTCTGCGGCGACCAATTCGGTGTAAATCAGGAAGAGTTCCTGTGGATTGATAGAACCGACCGTCAGATCGTCGTCGGCGTATTTCCTGCAGTTGAAGTGGAATCCACCGAGTTTTCCTTCGTCAATTAGGTAAGCAACGATGAACTCAATATTCGTGCCTTGCGGGTGATGCCCCAAGTCGATGAGGACCTGTGCTTTCTCACCGAGTTTTGTTGCCATGAGGTAGGCGGTGCCCCAATCGGGGAGGTCGGTATGGTAAAACGCTGGCTCGAAGAACTTATACTCAATGAGCATACGGGTGGCATCTGGAAGGGCATCGTAGACTTCAGTTAATGCTTCCTCCATCCACCGCTTGCGCTTCCTGAAATTCGACTGACCGGGGAAGTTAGTGCCGTCTGCGAACCACAAACTGAGCAGATCGGAGCCTGTTTTCTCCATGATGTCAACACACTCCAGCATGTGATCAATGGCGAGGCGACGGATATCAGCATCCGGGTTGCAGACGCTCCCGAGTTTATACGCCTGATCTTGGAAGACGTTCGGGTTAATCGCGCCGATACCGATACCGACATCCGCGGCGTACTGCTTCAAGGCACCCCAATCGTCGGTTTTATCCCACGGAATGTGGAGCGCGACTGTGGGAGCGATACCGGTGAAGCGGTGAACGGTGGCAGCGTCTTCCAAACGCTCTGCTGCATTTCGTGCCGCGCCGGGTTGTTCAAAGACCCCAAATCGGGTGCCGGAGTTACCGTAACCCCACGATGGCGTTTCAATGTGCTGCGTTTTGAGGTGGTCTTTGACGGTTTCTATCTGGATTCCCCGTTTTTCTAAGGTTTCGGCTAAAAGATCATAAGCGAGATTGCTCATTATGTTCGTTCCCTTCTTGGAGAGTGGTTGTCAGTTGTTAGTTATCAGTCTTCAGTTAAGAGGTTCCTATCAGCAGTCCCGAAGTTTGCAAGTATATCTAAAGTTGCGAAGTGTACTAAAGTTGTTGACCACTTTACAGACTTTAGCACATTTTACGGACTTTAAAACTTTTCAACAACTGATAACTGATAACCGAAAACTATATTGCCAATTCCTGAAAGATTTGTACAAGTTTTTCCTGCGTCGCGTTCGGATCCTCAATGATGATGCGTGCGCCGCCGATAACGTCCATGAATCCCAATTCACGCGGGTATCGCGGGACAACATGCAAATGATAATGCGGGATGCTCGCACCGGAGGCATCGCCCATGTTATAACCGACGTTGAAGCCGCGCGGCTGATAGGCACTCGTCAACACTTCAAAACAGAGACACTGGAGTTCATGAAGGTCTTGAACCTCTTCCTGATTCAACTCCCGTACATCAACGATATGTCGATTCGGAAAGATTAAGAGGTGCCCCGGACTGTAAGGATAGAGATTAAGCGATATGGTAAAACGCTCGGTTCGATGGACCTCAAGTCGTTCGACTTTATCATTTTTTTCGACGATTGCACACAGAATACAGGGGACATCTGGGCGGTTTTTTCCTTTGGCATAAGGCATTTTATTCGGTACGAAGAGGTTGTGTCGCATGGAAGCGTTCCTATTTACAATAATATACAGACAAATTATCAGTTTTCTTGAAAAAGATTAAATTTTTGATACATCTATGATATACTATTTCAGTAAAGCATGCAAGCAGATAATTATTAGCAGTCGGCTATCAGCCATCAGCCATCAGCAAAGAGCCTTTAGCAAAGTCGTCGGTACACTCCGCTAAACTTAATATTTTTTGAAGAAAGAAAACTGGCGCAGGTTATAATGAATGTGGCAGTGTTAAACGACCCACCAGTTTTTACAAGTTGCGACGAAAACCACAGATGAAAACCTGATAATTCTGCCCGTATCAAGCATGTTCTGTTTCTTCTTATTTGTTTTTCCCATCAACAGTTTTGCCCACAACCTTCTTTCCAAATTATATAAATGCACCTTGCTCGCGATTTACAAATTGTGAGCATATTGTAGGAGATTTTTGATGGAAAATAGAAATTCCTTTGCTCCCGCGCCATGCAGTGTAGGGGGTGAAGATGTGACAACGTGGGCTCTTCCTGACGGGGCTGTTGTCCGATTGGGGCGGGGTAGTGTTCGGGATATGGCATTCTCACCCGACGGACAGTATTTTGCAGTTGGTACATCAATTGGACTCTGGTTATATGAACTCCCGACACTCTCCCCGATTGCTCTCTGGAATACGGAACGCGGAATGACCAGTGATGTCACATTTTCACCGGATAGCCGTCGGATTGTGATGCGCACGTTTGCTGGAAATTTAATAGTATGGAATATTCAAAGCGGTGCTTGTATAGCACAAATGGAGGAATTCGATAATCAAGAGATTTGCCCACCCGTTTTCTCTCAAGATGGGCAACACCTCATTGCTGCTGATTATCGCATGAAAAATAGGAAGATTTACGTTTGGAATTCATACACCGGCCAGCAAGTAAAAGAAACGGAAATACATCACTCCTACAATGTCTATTCGCTCTGCTTTTCCCCGGATTTAAGCTTGTTGGCAGGTAAAAACAGTGATCCAGATAACATCGGCAGAAATATTGGTGATGGCGATTCAATTACGGTCTGGCAGGTAGACACTGGAGAACAAATTGCCAACATCACAGGACATTCTGAGCAGGTGCGAAAGTTCTGCTTTTCGCCATGTGAACAGTTCCTTGCCGCCGGCGGTTGGCACGGCACAATACATGTATGGGACGTGGCAAGTGGACAACTGGAGACGAACTATACCGATTATGGGGAATCCCAAATGTATCCATATTTTCTCCCAGAGGGTGCACTGATTACTGCCGCAGTTTCTGAACGCAAGATTGAGATTTGGCATGTAGAAAAAGGCGAGAAACTGGATGAATTTGAACACCGCGGGAGCAGGAGCAAGGTTCATTTTTCTGATAGTGGAACACAATTGGCACTTGCAAACTCCTGCGAGATCCAAATCTGGAAAAAAGGTAATAATTCCGACGCGCACACGCCTTCAACCCTTCATGGACACATCTCCACGGTGGATACGTTAGTCTTTTCGGCAGACGAAAAGACGCTCGCCTCTGCGTCTTGGGGTGACAATGTTCTTTTATGGGACATCACAAGTAAACGCTCGTACCATCCACAGAGTGAGAAATTACCTGCAAGCTCACATAATGTCTACCGATCTCCGAGTGGAAGACTCATTTCCATCAACGTATATGGAGACAACTTAAATGTGTTGGAGGTTGGTAAACGTGAACCGCTTGCTGAACTGACCGGATTGGAAGGGCAGTTGGGACGCGCCAAAGCATTCGCTCCCACGGGACATCGGATCGCAAGCGCGGATCAAGACAACAACATACACATCTGGGAGTGCTCGGGCGGTGAAAGTTGGAAAAAGCATACCACGATCGTCAACGATGAGGAATTTACTTACGGGTTGTTGCACAGTCCAACTGGGTTGGCATTTAGTCCTGATGGAAAACGACTTGCAAGTATATCACGGTCACGGGATTGGAAAGCCTGTTTGTGGGATGTTGACACCGGAAAACAGATTGCTGAACTCCCTTTAAAACCGCTAAGCGGCAGAACGTATCGTGGATATGACACCGGAATAGCGTTTTCACCGCGTGGCGACATCATCGCTGGTGGTAAATGGGGTGAGATTGTGTTGTGGGACGCAACAGATGGTAAAACACTTAGAACACTCCCACAACCCGAAGAAAGTCAAAGACCGATTACTTTATGCTTTTCACCGTGTGGCGAGTATTTGGCTTCCGGTGCTTGGTGGCAAGGCGGTTTGCAAAAGGTGCCTATCCGCTTATGGGAGGTCGCAAGTGGTGAAAATATCGCAACTTTTTGGGGACATACTACTGATGTTCAGTGCTTCGCATTTTCGCAGGACGGCACCCTTCTCGTAAGCGGTGGACACGATGGGGCGATTTACCTTTGGGATCTGAAGCCTTATCTGTAGCACGTAAGGAGATGTCTTAGTGGAAGACCGAAAACTAACAATCCCAGCACCAGTCGGTGCCGGTGGAGATGATGTGACAACATGGGCACTTCCTGAAGGCGCGATCGCCCGATTGGAGCGCGGGGGTGTAGGTGACAAAGAATTCTCACCGGATGGACGCTATCTCGCTGTCGCAACGAAGATAGGGCTCTGGTGGTATGAAGTGGCGACGATGTCGCCTGTAGCACTCTGGGAAACAGAACGGGGAATGGTCTCCGGTATTGCCTTCTCAGTTAATGAAAAATGGATAGCCATTAGCAATTGGGATAAGGTTTTGAAGGTTTGGGACATTCAACGCGGGGTCAGTATTGTCCAGATAGAACTCTCGAACTTTCGGGATTCTTTTGCCTTTTCTCCCGATGCCCGTTGGCTTGCCATTAGCAACCGCGACACGGGTAACGTTGAACTCCGAGAGCCAGAAACTGGTAAGATCGTCTCAACGTTGATTAGTGAAGCCGAAAAAGGTGGTGTGTTTAGGGGGATTACCTTTTCGCCAGATACACGTCTGCTTGCGTCCACAAGTCGTGACGACGCAAATGACGAGGTTGAATTCATAACAGTGTGGGATGTTAAAAGTGGTGAACGAATTGCCTGTCTCACAGGACACACCGGTTATATTTATAACCTCTGCTTTTCACCATGCGGTAGATTTCTTGCATCCGGTGGTGAAGAGGATGGTACAGTCCTCACCTGGAATGTTGGGAGTTGGGAACACATAAAAGCGTATACAGGTTACGGCAAATCTGACATGGTTCCCTCTTATTCGCCGGAGGGAGTGCTCCGCGTCGCAGCAGTATCTTATGACGATGATACCGTCACAGTGTGGAACCTGGAAAACAACGAAAAACTTTACACTGCCGATTCTGAAGCATCTGTGGCGTTTTCGAGTGGTTCTCAACTGGCTTACCAATACGGGCACGAATTTTTGGAAGTGTGGACGCTGGGTGACGCAAACCCACGCCGAACCGTCCAGACGCATATTTCATTCGTGGATACCTCTGAATCGCTGATATTTTCGCAGGACGGAAAGATAATAGTGGCGGAGTACAGATACGGTAGCGTCCTATTATGGGATATTGCAAGTAGACAGGCACGCCCAGCGATCCCAACAGAATCAGCAGCGAAGAATCAGCACATTCATGTCTCTTCCGCAGGAGAACTCTACGTTACCGGTATTCACAAAAACACCGTCACACTCTGGAAAGTTGGTAGTTGCGAGTCTCCAATTGCCGAATTTACCGGGAACAAACCTGCGCGTGTGGCTGCATTTACACCGATAAACAGTAAGTTAGCATCAGCACACGAAGGCGGTAACTTAATAGTATGGGATGTGCGAAGTAGAGACAGGCTACATGCGTTCAGGCATCCACTCCAGACACCAACCGATGATTCTGATCAGGTTGGGAAACTGATGTTCAGTCCAGATGGAAAACTCCTCATAAGTGACGCTCAATATGGACCAAATGTCCGACTCTGGGATGTGGAACGTGGCGAAGAGATACAAGAATTTCCAAGCGATGAATTCTGGGACATCGAAATGTTTTCTCCCTGTGGACGGTACCTTGTTGGCAGTGCCGGGAAAAACATTATCTTGTGGGATGTCAAACGTCGCGAGGTTCTGACGAAACTCCCTTTTCTGTGGGCATCTGAGTTCGCCTATTCTCCGTGTAGTTCATATTTAGCGTGTGGTGGGGAAGACCCGGAAGGTATTTTGTTATGGGATCTCAAACGCTGTGAAATCTATAAGCGATTACTACTGCCGGAGGGGGGTCAGGATGTGCATTCGTTGAGATTTTCGGACTGAGGGCAATACCTGGCATTCGGGGCTGCTTGGAAAGCAGGGATGGAAAAGGTGCCTATCTGCTTATGGGAGGTTGGGACCGGTAAGCATATTGTCACATTCTGGGGGCATACAACAGACGTGCAAGCAGTCGCCTTTTCACCGCATAATGAACTTTTGGCAAGTGCGAGTTTTGATGGATCTATTCTTCTCTGGGATTTGACACCATATCTGTAGTCCATTTAGGAAGGTTAATATGAAATATAGTCACATCTACAATCATCCACATACCAAAGAAAGCACGATTGCCTGAAGATTAATAACTTAATTGGGTAGTGTGTGGTGTTAATTGTCTGAACCAAGATTTACAGGATTAGAGGATTTACAAGATTACAGATACGCCTTGATTGAAACTGTCCTTGATAGAATCATCAAAACCAGTCAGTGATAGAGGCATGACTAAATGTGTTTGGGTGTAAAAAACGTGACTTTTTTCTCGTTTCGGTGTATGCTATTATTTCAACGCCATAAAACCAACGCGTCCCGGTTAGATAATGACTGTGGCGCGCCCGATGAGGACATAAGAAATGCCGAACCGGCACCCACTTCTGGATGTCAGAGAAATTGATGTAGATATTGAAGTATATTTAGAACAGATAGGTGAAATCACATATCGGTTTCCGGTGTATGACTCAAGGGATCAGTCATTCCAGACAGTGGTGGACTCCCAACGTTGGTTCGTCAAACACGGTAACACGGCACAAAATGTCCCGTGGCTCAAGCAAGCTGTTCGTTTTCATGCCGCTGTCCAGCACGAAGCAGTTCCTCAATTGCACAACGCTTTCACTACACCCGATGGATTCACACTGGTCTACGACTGGATAGATGGCGAGGGGCTGCGTCCGGAAAGGGAACTCCGTGCCGATGAAGTCCATCCGCGGGACAGGTTTTGTGCGTTGCCAGCAGCTGAAATTATTGATGCGCTTAACGTCATATACGATGTCCACATCCTCATCGAAAAAAGAGGCTTCATCGCTGAAGACTTTTATGACGGCTCTATTATTTATAACTTTGAGAAGAAACAGGTCCATCTGTTCGATTTCGATTTCTATCATCCGGGACCTTTTATAAATGACCGAGGACGGTTATATGGCTCAAGCCGTTTTATGGCACCGGAGGAATTTCAGAAAGGCGAACGCATCGACGAAAGAACAAATGTCTTTATGTTAGGGCGTACAGCGTTCGTATTTCTTGCTAACAACAGCGATGTCCGAAATAATTGGAAGGGAAGCGATGCTATGTGGCACGTCGCGAAAAAAGCGACAAATGTAGACAAACAGTTGCGATACCCATCCGTCCAAGAATTTGCTTCGGCGTGGCACACCGCGATTGCTAATGACTCAATTCTGATGGCTTGATTTGATCCAGACAGAATAAGAAACCGAGTAGATTCCCAGAGACACTGCGACTTCACCGAACACCATCATGGAATGAAATGGAATGATGAACAGGAGGTCCATAGTTAAAAAAATGAAAAAAATTACTGACAACGAAATCCAATTCTTTAACGAAAACGGTTATCTTATTTTAAAACGGGTGATCCAGCCAGATGAACTCGCTGTTACACAAAGCGAAAGTCAACGGCTTATTGACGAAATTTTGGCAGGCGGACCGGCAGATGAATGGTGTAACCGTGGACCGGAACGGATTCCTTATTATCTGACCTATTTGCATTCCCATCCGAACGAATTCTCGCTGCGGTTACTTGGCCATCCGTTCATTGGGGATCTGCTGCACCGGATCATCGGACCCGATTTTATCCCATGCTATGAATCCCTTGTTTTCAAACTGCCGAAACACGGTTCTTCCGTCCGGTGGCACAGGGATGGCAACGCAATCCGTGAGAACCACCCGATCTTCAATGTTGACATATATCTTGATGATTCGACCGTTGATAATGGGTGCGTTTGGGTCATTCCGAAAAGCCATCTCTGGGGAATTGAAGAGGCACAGGAGGTTATTGAGAGAGGCGAAGTCAATTTTGAACGAGAAGACGCAGTGCCTGCAGAGGTGGAACCGGGTGATATTTTACTTCACCATACTAAAGTCTTGCACGGCAGTAAAATCAACACGAGTGATACACTTCGCCGAGTTATTTATTTCGATCAGCGGACACCACGGTGGAACGAGCAGTATAAATGGTGGCAATCGGAGTTTTTGACACAACGGTGCAAAATGTATCAACGCGCGCTTCATGAACGCCGCACAAACCCGTATTCCTCCGACACCGAGCAGTTCGCTTACGAGGTGCCATCCGACATGCCAACATGGGATCCAAACGACGATTTTGATCTGCGGATTCAGCACCGCGCTTATGCATATAAAGAATAACAGAAAGGTCTATGGTTAAAAATATGAACGTTCTACTGATAGGTGGTTCGGGACACGTTGGAACCATGACGCTTCCGTATATGAAGAGCCATCACAATTTTCGGGTGCTTGACCTCAACCCGCCTAAAGATACCTCTGTAGATTATATCCAAGGATCCGTTACCGATCCGGACATCGTTCAGGAAGCGTTGAAAGGAATGGATACGTTTGTCTACATGGTGATGCTGCAACCGACGAGCGATCGCTCCTCTGCCGCGGATTTCAGCGACATCGTCGCAAACTACGAGGTAAACGCAAAAGGGCTGCATATCGTTCTACATGCAGCAAAGGAAGCTGGCATCCAACACGCTGTCTATACAAGCACTTTCACTGTGCATGAACGGACGCGAAACAATTTTCCGTATGAAGATGTCGTGCCGCGGGATAATCCGGGTGTTTACGGATTAACCAAGGGTTTTGGTGAGCAGGTTTGTGAATACTTTGTGCGAGAACACGGCATGTCGCTCATCGCTTTGCGTATCACGGGTCCCTCTACACGTGAACAGTGGCTTGAGCGTTATAACCAACCGAAAGATTCGTCAGTGCATATCTGGTGGACGGATGAGGAAGACTTAGCGAATGCGTATCTCGCGGCTATCTCGGTCGAACATGAAGGTTTTGACGCTTTTTTCATTGCGGGAGATCATGAACAGAAGGAGATTAATCTCTCAAAAGCGAAACGCTTGCTCGGTTGGGAACCCTTGACGCATACACGTGTGTGAACAGTTCTATAAATAGAGAGCCTCACAATGAAAACGAAGTTACTTTCCATTTTTCTGACGCTTATTGTCATCCCAATTCCGCTTTTACCTAACACTTTCGCTCAAGACTATACGCAATGGGAGTTACCTGAGGGTGCTATCGCGCGACTGGGTAAAGGTGGAATCAATAAGATTCAGTATTCTCCTGACAACAGGTTTTTGGCGGTAGCAAGTACTATCGGCATTTGGATCTACGATGCAGTTACGCTTCAAGAGGCACTCCTCTTTGCAGGAAATACGAATGGGATTAATTGTGTGTCGCTGAGTCCGGATGGACGCATTTTTGCTGTCGGCACCGGTCAGGTGCTCCAACTCTGGGATACCATCCTCGGCGAGCATCAGGCAACACTCACTGGGCATACGAATGGGATATTCGATGTCGTGTTCAGTTCAGATGGACAGACTATCGTAACTGGCAGCAGCGATGGTACGATCCGCCTCTGGGACACACATACTGGAGAGCAGACAAAAACATTCGCAAAAGGTGTCAACTGGATTAACCGTGTCGCGCTGAGCCCGGATGGAAAAATAGTTGCCGGTGGCACCAATGATGGCTCCCTTAACATCTGGAACGTAACGACTGATGAACACAAGAAAACACTCACAGGGCATGAGCACTGGATTAATGCTGTCGCATTCAGTCTGGATGGGCAGACCCTCGTAAGTGGCGGCTATGACGGGAACATCCGAATGTGGGATGTAAACACAGGTGCACACAAGAAAACACTGACAATGGATGGAATTGGCGATAGCATTGTGTTCAGTCCTTCTGGTCATATCTTCGCGACTGGAACTGCCGCTGGGAATATTCACCTCTGGGACGCAGAAACCGGTGAATACCAGAAAACACTCACTGGGCATCCCTGGGGTGCCAGTAGCGTCGCGTTTAGTCCGGACGGCAACACTATCGTTAGCGGTGGGGCTGGTAACATCCGCTTCTGGGATGTAATGACCGGTGAACACAAGAAAACAATCTTCGGTCACAGTGGTATGGTAAGAAGCATCGCGTTCAGTCCCGATGGCACTATCCTCGCAAGTGGGAATTACGATAGTACGGTCCGCCTCTGGAATACGACGACCGGTGAACACAAAATGACGTTCACTGGAAATACTTGGGACGTTCAGAGTGTGGCATTCAGTCCCGATGACACCATCCTCGCAAGTGGGAATTATGATGGCAATATCCGCTTGTGGGACACGACGACCGGCAAACAGATAAGGATGCTTGAGGGTCATACTGAAGGCATTTATAGCGTGGTGTTCAGTCCGGATGGGAAAACAATTGCCAGCGGAAGTGAGGACGACACGCTTCGTCTGTGGGATGTCCATACCGGCGAACACAAATTGATCCTCTCTGGACATGATGTCCATATCGATAAACAGATGCAGGATCACCCTGAACATGCTGAAGATGTTTACAGTGTAGCATTCAGCCCAGATGGAAAAACCCTCGCAAGTGGGCATCACGATGGAACGATACATCTTTGGGATGCCGATACGGGCAAGCATCAGACGGCACTCATTGGGCATACATGGACGGTTTGGAGCGTTAGTTTCAGTCCCGATGGCAAGACCCTCGCAAGTGGGAGCGGGGACGATACGATCCACCTCTGGGACGTAGCTACCGGCAAGCGTCGGGTAAAGTTTGAACCTTTCGCAGGGACAGTTTTCAGCGTGGCATTCAGTCCTGATGGCAAGACGTTGGCGCATGGAAACGACAACAATACGATACACCTCTGGAGTGTAGATACCCGCGAACCACCAAAGATCCTCACAGGGCATTCGCGGCGGGTCTGGCAGGTCGCGTTCAGTCCAGATGGAAAAACCCTCGCAAGTGGGAGTGGTGACGGCACGGTGCTGCTGTGGCGGCTGCGTTAGCACTGCCGAACGGCTCCGTAATTTGACAAAAACCTCATTGCATGATACAATATACTGAACATAAATCCAAGAAACTACACCAAAACAAGCGTGGTTACTTGTTGAACCACCTGTCCTAACCACAATCTTGTTCTATTTTTTTGTAAGGTAAGGAAAAAATCGTCTATGACGCACGCAGAACTAACTTTAACGGAACGTCGCCCGTTTCAAACCCAACGCCGAGATACTTGGTGGTTACAACCTTTAGCTGTATTTATCGGGTTGGGACTCTTCGTCCTTTACGGACTCTTTCGCGTTTTTGAAGGTGATCATTTCATTCATGGCCCCTACCTGTCCCCTCTCTACTCACCGGTGCTTTTCGGGACTGAAGGTGTCGCGCATAGCGTTGAGCACAGTTGGTTTGGTAAGATGCCGTCTTGGGTGCCAGGTTTCATTACTCCGGCAGTCCTGATTATGTGGATGCCACTCGGATTTCGCTTTACCTGCTACTACTATCGTGGCGCGTATTACAAAGCGTTTTGGGCAGACCCACCCTCTTGCACAGTGTCAGAGCCTCGCAATAATTATAGGGGCGAACACTCGTTTCCCTTGATTATACAGAATATCCATAGATATTTCCTTTATATCGCGCTCATCTTTCTCGGTATCCTCGCTTACGATGTATGGAAAGCACTCTGGTTCGACGATGGGAATGGTGGAACGACTTTCGGTATTGGCATAGGCACTATCATTTTGGCAGGTAATGTCGTCCTTTTAGGGGGTTACACGCTTGGATGCCACTCTTTACGACACTTAGTCGGCGGTGGTATTGATTTGCTCTCCAAAGCACCCATTCGTCGGGGGGCATATAACTGTGTCAGTTGTTTAAATCATCGGCACATGCTCTGGGCATGGATGAGTCTCTGTTGGGTCGGTTTTTCCGATGTATATGTCCGTTTTATAGCACCGGCAATAGGTCAAGACTGGATTACATTTTAATAGGAGTTACAAATTTCCTCTTAAAATCCGCTGATAAAGGAGATTTAGGAGGTTAAATAACTAAAATATCTACTGTTTTGATAATATATCTTGCTTGTGGAGACAATGTGCCTAAATCCTGTTGGCTTATGTAGAAAGTATGTGCTACTGCTGTCACAAAGTCAATAAAAATGCAGGTTAAATTTACCATTAACATTTATTTTTAACATGAATTGTCCTGTTTACTTACAATTTTGAAAATGATCATATCAGTATGTATGGAGAATACATGTTACATTTTGATTATTTGAATCCCGGTTCTCGGATTAATTTGCCAGAAGTTGCAGCATGCCTGAATGTTCAAATTCCAGAATTTGAGATTCTTGCAAGTCATCCTGGAGGTATGGGTATATGTTTTCAACTCAAAAGTCTGTCCAATCTTGAAACTTATGCCCTTAAATGTATTCGCCCCGACTTGCTTGGGGACCAAGATTCTTTTGAACGCTTCCACGAAGAATTAATTGAAGAAACTCAGACAGTTGCAATGCGCCGCCTTGCAATCCGTAGGGATGTCCATAGCATTGAAGAAGCAGCTGCAGTTTTAAGAATACGGAGAGATCATCTACGGAATCGCGATTTACCCCGGGCAATGAGTCTTGCAGAAAAACAGTATAGCCTCATTAAGGAAGGATTGGTTTTAAACCCTCTTTTCCCTTCCTTACGAATTTCTGAAATTCAATTCCTTCGATTTGCTCTTAGTGGTGATAAAATTCTCAATGCTTGTCAAACAATGATGGACGATCAAAAAATTCACCGCACATACCGACAACTCGCTTTTTTGGAAGAGGTTGAGGAGATTAGTGAAGGTCAACATTTTAAATTTGCTCTGGAAATGATAGATAAAACCGTAAGTGAGGATGCATTTTCAACAAATTTTGACGCGACACTCCAAAAAAGACTATTTTTTATCAAACACAAAATTTATGCCGAACGATACATGATAGGAAGAGACGACCAGTCAGGCAAACGCATATTCATCCGAGAAATTATTGATTACTTTCTTGAAAAGGAGGATGGGAAATATCCGCATCCTGTCATGACAGCGCTAGTGCTTGAATGGATGGGACACATTAACGAGGCGGAAGATCTATTTCGTGAGGTTATTAAAACTTCCGAAGATTCATGGGAATCAGGTAAAGAATTGGTATTACTTCTTCAGCGAGATGGACGTTTGAAAGAAGCTTTATCTGAAGCGAATCTTCTTGTTGAATCAGCCCCTTGGCGAGCTGAAAGTTTTGACGTGTTAAGTTACCTTGCTGAAAAAGTTGGTGATACTAAACTGGCAAATCACGCAAAAAAGAAGGGCAACCTGATCTTTGATAAAGAGAAAAAACTTTTCGAGAAATTAAGAACTCTTATATCGTAACCCTATACTCTGCACTTCTGTAGTTCTCCGGGGCCGCTCACGTTTTAAATCTATAGAGAGGTATAAACCATGGTTACTTTGGATGATATTTTAGTGGATCACATAACAACTAAAATTGAACAAGACAATTTGGTTCCACAACTCCTATATTTATGCAATGAAAACTTAATCAATGAAATCAAAGAAATCGGATCTAATATCGCATTAGATGTTGCTTCTAAAATGCAAGGCACGAATCCATACGATTTATCTATGCGAATAACTGCTGATCAAGAGAACGAATCTCTACTTTCTAATTCCAAGGCAGCACAAGAGGCTAACGCACGACATGATACGACACTGAGAATATGTGATCGAATTGCAAGTGCTGAAGTTGCAATGAAGGTAATGGAAGACTTGAGAAGTAAATATGGGGAGCCTCAATAGAGCAATACTTGAAATTAGAAGGATAGACACTAGAATTAGCGTTAACACACTGGATTATTCCTCGGAATTAAACAGTTTGTCAGTTCGGTAGAGCATAGCGAAACTTAAGAAAAAATGCATACTTCTACCACGGAAAGACAGCAATTTTAGACAATATAAATTACATGCTGGGGAAAGTGAGGGAATTTTAATTTGGCATCTTACGAAACCCATGAATATGATGTATTGATAATCGGAGCCGGTGGTGCCGGACTTCGTGCTGCGATTGAAGCCGCTGTAGGCGACCTTAAGGTAGGACTTGTCTGCAAATCTTTGCTTGGTAAAGCACACACCGTTATGGCAGAGGGTGGTGTCGCCGCTGCTTTGGCGAATGTTGACGAAAGAGACAGTTGGCGTGTGCATTTCGCTGACACGATGCGCGGCGGCCAGTATCTCTCCGACGCACGAATGGCGGAACTTCATGCCCAAGAATCACCAGACCGTGTGCGTGAACTTGAAGCCTGGGGTGCACTCTTTGACCGGACACAGGATGGAGGTATCCTCCAGCGAAACTTCGGTGGACACCAATACCCGCGCCTTGCACACGTCGGTGACAGGACGGGATTGGAAATGATTCGCGCCCTACAAGATCACGGTATTCACCAAGGCATTGAGGTGCACATGGAGAATACGATCATTTCGCTCCTCAAAACCGGGGACAGAGTATCGGGTGCTTTCGGTTATGAACGCGAAAAAGGACGCTTCAAAGTCTTCACCGCAAAAGCCGTCGTTTTGGCAACGGGTGGTGTCGGAAAGGCATACAAAATTACGAGCAACAGTTGGGAATACACCGGTGATGGACACTCTCTCGCATATCACGCTGGCGCAGAACTGATTGACATGGAGTTCGTCCAATTTCATCCGACCGGTATGGTATGGCCCCCCAGTGTTCGAGGTATCTTGGTTACAGAGGGGGTACGTGGTGAAGGCGGTATCCTTACAAACAGTGAAGACAGACGCTTCATGTTTGACGATATTCCCGAACTCTATGTAAATCAAACAGCAGATAATCCTGAAGAGGGCTGGCGGTATACACAAGGCGACCGAGAGGCACGTCGTCCCCCTGAACTCCTCACACGCGATCACGTTGCACGCTGCATCGTCCGAGAAGTACAGGAAGGACGTGGGAGCCCACACGGTGGTGTGTTCTTAGATATTGCGTGGATAAAGGAGAAAATTCCAAACGCCCCAGAACATATCCGTAGAAAGCTGCCGAGCATGTACCATCAATTCAAAGAACTCGCCGACATTGACATCACGGAGGAACCGATGGAGGTCGGTCCGACAACGCATTATATCATGGGCGGTATCCGTGTTGATGCGGATTCACAGATGACAGCGGTTCCAGGACTTTTCGCTGCGGGTGAATGCGCTGCAGGTTTACACGGTGCGAACAGACTCGGCGGTAACTCACTATCTGATCTACTCGTTTTCGGTAAGCGTGCTGGCGAATATGCAGCGCAGTTTGCAACGGAAAACGAGGCGGTACCACTCGATGAAGCGCAAATTGATGAAGTCGCTGTGCACACCTTAAAACCGTTTGAGAATCCACCAGATGACGGCAACGGAGACAAGATGGGACCTTATGACATTCAGGCACAACTGCAAGAAAAAATGCAGGAACTGGTAGGGATTGCCCGAAGCCAAGAGAGTCTCACACAAGCGTTGGAGGAGATTCAGAACTTACGCGAAAAAGCCGAGATCGTCCACGCTATCGGCAATCGAGAATACAACTCCGGATGGCATACCGCGCTTGATCTCGATTGCCTACTCACGGTCTCCGAGGCGATCGCGCTTGCGGCATTAGAACGTAAGGCGAGTATCGGCGCGCACTCACGGGACGATTATCCAGAAAAAGAGGAATCCGGTGCGGGGAAATACAACACAATCGTCAAGAAGGCAGACGACGGCACAATGGAAATCCGGCGGCATCCGGTTGCTGAACTTCGAGCCGACCTGCAGGAAATCATAGACGAGATGGGATAGATAGTTTTCGGTTATCAGTTGTTGGTTAAAGAGGTTTCAGATGACGATAACCTAAACGGGAAAGGGAGGAAAGCAGTTGATGATTGTCTGGGGATAGTCGCGTCACAACAGACGTAACCGATAACTCTCACTGCGAGGCAAACTATTATGGCGAAAGCAACATTTAGAATCTGGCGTGGCAATGCAGATGGTGCGGAATTTGTCGATTATGATACCGAGGTTTCTGAAGGCATGGTGGTCTTAGACGCTGTGCACCGTATCCAAGCTGAACAGGCGAATGACATGGCTGTTCGCTGGAACTGTAAGGCAGGAAAATGCGGCTCCTGTTCCGCCGAAGTCAATGGGCAACCGAAGTTGATGTGTATGACGCGCCTCAACGACTTACCCCTTGATGAACCTGTCACAGTCGAACCGATGCGGGCATTCCCACTCATTAAGGACCTCGTTACGGACGTGTCGTGGAACTTCAAAGTCAAAGAGAAGATGAAACCCTTTACGCCACGGCCGCCTGATGCGGAAGATGGCACATGGCGAATGGAACAGGAAGACATTGATCATGTCCAAGAGTTTCGGAAGTGTATTGAGTGCTTCCTCTGCCAAGATGTCTGTCATGTTCTCAGGGAGCACGACTTGCATGATGAATTCATCGGACCCCGATTCTTTGTTTACGCCGCTTCTTTGGAAATGCATCCAATTGACACCGAAAACCGGCTGGAGGAACTGAAGGATTCGGATGGCATCGGGTATTGCAACATCACCAAATGTTGTACCAAGGTATGCCCGGAGCATATTACAATTACCGACAATGCCATCATTCCGCTCAAGGAGCGCGTTGTCGATCAATTTTACGATCCGATCAAAAAACTTTTTCGCGTCTTTAGTCGTTAAGCATATTGCTTAGATTAACGAAAAAATGAATTGACTTTCCTCAAAGTTTGTGGTAGACTTTCCACACCTTTGACGAAACCGATATACGAGTTTACAAATTCGACATAATGATACCCATAGTTTCTTTTGACCTATTCCGGAGATCTGATAATCATGAGAACCAGCAAGAATGATATTTTAAGAGTCGGCGTGATTGGACCAGGTGGTGCGGGACGTGGGAACACACTCGGTTTCGCAACTCGTCCTGATGCAGAAGTTGTCGCCGCCGCGGATACACACGAAGGAAGTTTGGATGCTTTAGAGAATGGACTTCAAGAGAGAGTCGAAGACTATAAAGCAAACAGTTTTAAACGCTACCTCGGTGATTACGAATTCATTGAGATGCTCAATCATGAAGACCTTGACATAGTTGGCGTTTTCTCGCCCCATTCCCTGCACGATATTCATGTGAAATATGCCCTCCGCGCAGGTTGCCATGTCATTGTCGAAAAACCGATGGCGAACATCGTCGGTGATGCAATCACCATAACCAGAATTGCGATGGGGAGCGGGTTACACCTCGTCGGTGGGTATCAACGACATTACGAAGACACCTATATGGCAGCCAGACGCGCAATCGCTGAAGGACGTATCGGAAACCTACAGAAATTTGAGGTTTACATGGCACAACGATGGGGCGCGGGCGGATGGCGCGGAGACCCACGCTTCTCTGGCGGTGGACAGCCTAACGACTCTGGCAGCCATCTCCAAGACATATTCTTGTGGATGATCGGTGCTTTGCCAACTGAAGTTTACGGAACAACCGACATGAAATTTGAGGACGACGACGGGAATCTCGTTCCGAAGTTTGTTGAAATTAATTCTTACTCCGATGTAGCCTTAGATAACGGTGCCGAAGGCACCATCACGATCCTTGGTAACACACGCGTCGGGTTTGAAGAATGGGTAATTCTTGAGGGCGACGAAGGTACGATCGAAATCAAAGGGGGGATCCGGTACATCCCCAAGGGCGGTGAGGCAGAACCTCTTACTTATCCGCGTCCAGAAGGCTATCCGCGCAACAAAGTCGATCAACTCGTCGGTTTGGTGAAAGGTGAGTACGACACAAACTATACCTCCGGTATCAATGGTGTACGCACCAGTTGGTTGACAAATTCGATTCTGGAAGCAGGAAGAGGACCCGATGCGAAAAATAGGGTGGATTGCGATGCCCTCATCCAGAAAGAGGGTTACACGCGTCAAGACGTTTCAGCCTTGATTGATGAATGTGCGTCCAGATCGTGCTATTAGAACACGCGGATGTCCATTCTCGCAGCCGTCCTTGAACGAAGCCAACACCAGAAAGGAGAAAAACTGTGAAATTCCTACGACAGATTGCAGATTTCCAAAAACTCGGTCTTAAGAGCATGAGGTATTACGCGTTTATTACAGCCATTTTATTCATAGCAGTGCAAACTGCTTGTGTGACCGGCGGTGGTGGATTGCGCAATGCGGAAAAACTCGCTGAAAGCAAAGACTACCACGGTGCGCTCGAGGCTTATCAAAGCATTGCGAATACCGAACCGGGGACACCGGAAGCCCGTCAAGCACAACTCGCCATAGGTAAACTCTCTATTGGTCAGATGAACCAACCCGCAGAGGGTATCAAAGCCTATGAAGCCGTCATAGCCACCGCACCAGAAAGCGACGAGGCAGCCGAAGCATACTATGAACTCGGCATGCACTATTTTAGGGAAAAGGATTTTAAAGCCTCAATAACACAATTCGACGCAGTCGTCAATAACTTTCCGCAGCTGGAACTGAGTCAAAACGCGCATCTGATGTTGGCGAAAAGTTACGAGGAAGCGAAAAACTATGAACAAGCAGCAGAGGCTTTCGATAGTTTTGCGAACCGTAATCCGAGAAGTGAGCGCGCAGCGATAGCCATTGCGAACAAAGGACGAATCCAGCAACAGTTCCTCAAAGATGAAGAGGAAACGAAACGTACGAATCAATTGCTCGTTAAGAGGTATGGAAAGGTTGAAGGTGCTGAAGAAACCGTTGAAAAGGCAAAAGAGATCTTGAGAGAACTCAATGCCACCATTCCAGAACCGGACAATCCAGAGGCAACACAGTACGGCAGAGAAATAGCACAACAAGAAGCACAGCGGGCGGCCAGACGTGAACGTGACCGACCCCGCGGCGAGGTTGGGAGAAGTCGTGCGATGGGTAATCCGAATGCCCAAATCGCAGATTCCGGATTCGGGATTAGTGCCGGAGAAGTCATGCGGAATTTCGGTGGACAGGGCGGCATCGCAGGCGATGAACAAGGAAGTTACTACGACGCGGAGCTTATGATCGCCAATTTCTTTTATGGGGACGAACACTACCGTGACGCAGGTGCGTTATACTTCGACGCAATTGCGCGGGCAGAAGCCGCGGGAGAGAAGATTGACCCATACAACTATCTCAAACTCTCAATTTGCTACCGAAAAGTTGGGATGCATCAACGTGCGAAACAGGTCTTGAAAAAAGCTGCAAGTCGAGATGGTGGGGTCATTGAAGCGGTCATCAACACCGGACGGAACCATTACACCTCGGAATCATACGAGAAAGCGTTAGAAACCTACAATTCTGTCATTGGAATGGCTCGAGGCAGAGATTCCGAGATTTACTGGCTAATCTCGCTTACCCATAAAAAGTTAGGTGAACCAGAGAAGGAACGAGAGGCTCTTGAGCGCGCTGTTGCGGTAAATCCGCAGAATGCAGATGCGCTACAAAGCCTTGCTGAAGTCCTCCATTACCGGTTGAAGGACCGGAAAACCGCTGGCATCTTCCAAGACCTCGTTGATGAGAAAGGTGATACATATATCGGCTCCAAAACACTTGGTGACCTTACCTACAAGTACGGGAATTATGTGCAAGCCCGCGCCAAGTATAGAGCCGCCGCTCGAACAGCGAAACGGCTGCTCAATCAGTCAGAAAACGATGCAGAAAAGCGAGAACTTCGCAATCAGATAATTTATGCAACTATTCTCGCCGCACGGGCGACCTATCAGCTGAACAAACTGGAAGATGCCCAGAAAATGATTGACGAATTGGCGGTGGAATATCCTGACCACGCTCTGATCCCTTACGGCAAAGGCGAACTCGCGCTTCTCAAGGGTGATGGAGAAACCGCTATTGCAGAATTCCAAGCGTCGATTGAGAAAAACCCACTCTCTGACATTCCAGTGTTAGCTCTTGGAAATTACTATGTTTCACAAGGCTTTAATGATGATGCCATAGCCCTTTGGGAAGGTTATTTGGAAAAAAACCAATATAACCAGAACGTTCGACGTAGCCTTACAAAGTTGAAGGGTGAGGGCGAAAACACCGAAAACGGCGAAAATTAAGTTGGTAAAGTGCGCGGTTGAAAACCGCGCCTATACCTCACGATTTAGAAATAACCAACTTTTTTGAAAAAAACTTGACCTTTTATAATCAATTGGGTATAATTAACAATTAAGATTCTTAACTTCCTAAGCGCGAGCGCGCTTTAATTCACAGATTCCCCTAACGAAACAACGCAAGATGCTGAGGAAAGCGCGCTTTGAGGGAAAATGCGTTACTGGTTGTAAGGTATTATGTGCAACACCGGTTTCGATCTATTCTTTATCTATTCTTTATAACGTGGAAAATATAGAAGTGCTGCCTTTAGATCGAAAGCATCTTCTAACACACCTTGTGAAACAACCATACAAGAAACATTCCCGCGGGCAACATTGCACCTACTCCATCAATACCCTTGTATACCCAGCATTTCGCGCCGTTGTGTATCCCAACGGTAATCTCTCAAGCATTCAGTTGGGGTGTTACATCAGATTAAGTGGCTTTGTCAGTAAACTCGGCTTTCGTGCCTTGTTCCTCCTATGCCTATTATAGTAAAACCTGTAATTACCTATACACCAGCGCAATGGCGAGGTTAATGAAGATTAAAAAATTAATTCGGTAATTTCTTGGCGAAGTCCAGTGCGGTTCCAAACCGCACCTACCGGGTCTGGGGCGAATTAGAATTACCGATTTAAATAATTAAACTTCATCAAACCTCGCCAGCAGCGGATTTTACTATAAATGGCACGGTAGTGAAACCCGGTAGCTGCGGTTTTCAACCGCGCACCAAAAACGATAGAAACCAATTTCAGTAAATTAGTCTATAGGATCAGCCCCGATTCCATTTTAACCTTTTCTTTGTATCCTATTCTGGTGAAAACCTTCAAATTGCGAACCCATTTTTAACATACCGCATATTTGAGTGGAGACAGAGAATTCGTCAGGTTGTCAGATGAACACCACGGTGGAACGATTACCTTGGAACCGGGCACAATGAGGAGTATCAGAAATTATGGAGAGCTTGGACATTGGCAAGCTCCAAGAAATGGAGTTCTCCGAACTCAAAGACTTTGCCTTGACTCTCGGAGTAGGTGAATATACCGGGTTTCGGAAAGAGGAATTAATCAACGAAATTATAGAAGCCAAATCCGAGGGGGACACCCAATTTTACGGTGGCGGCGTTCTGGAAATCCTGGATGACAGGGATCAACGCTACGGCTTCCTGCGTTCATCGCGTTCCAACTATTTGCAGAGTAATGAGGACATCTACGTATCCTCATCGCAAATTCGGCGATTCGATTTACAGAAAGGGCATGTTGTTGAAGGCTTAATTCGTCCGCCTAAGAAGACGGAAAACAAGGCTGAACGTTACTTCGCAATGCTACAAATTGAGAAGGTGAACGGTGAAACGCCAGAAGCGGTTAAGCAGCAGATCCTCTTCAATAAACTTATCCCTATTCATCCGTATGAAAAATTCAAATTGGAACACGATCCGTCAGAATTCGGAACCCGCATGATAGACTTAATCGCGCCGATCGGTAAAGGTCAGCGTGGATTGATTGTCGCTCCTCCGTATAGCGGAAAAACGACGTTGCTGAAAAATATTGCCGCTGGTATTGAAGCGAACCATCCGGAAGTCATTCTCATCTTTCTGCTTATTGATGAGCGTCCTGAAGAAGTTACAGATGTCGCTCGTTCTGTCAAAGGCGAAGTCATCAGCTCGACTTTCGATGAGCACCCCGAACGACACATTCAGGTTGCAGATATGGTGATTGAAAAGGCAAAGCGGTGGGCAGAGTACGGAAAAGATGTCGTCGTTCTATTGGATAGCATGACCCGATTGGCACGTGCACACAATGTCATGACCCCACACAGCGGAAAAACACTGAGTGGTGGTTTAGATGCGATGGCATTTGTGAAGCCGCGCCAGTTCTGCGGTGCAGCCCGAAAATTTGAGGAGGGTGGAAGTTTAACAGTTATTGCCTCCGTACTCGTTGATACGGAAAGCAGGCAAGATGAATACATTTACGAGGAATTCAAAGGTACTGCCAACATGGAAATCCACATGGAACGTTCCTTGTTAGATCTTCGCATCTTCCCACCGATTAACATCGAAAAATCAAAAACACGCCGTGAAGAACTCTTGTTGGCACCAGATGTCCTTAACAAAGTCTGGGTATTACGGAAGTTCACAAGTCAAATGGACAGTGCGGAATCACTCGAAATGCTTGTTGAGCAACTTGGAAGAAATGCCACGAACGAGGCGTTTCTCGAACGGATGGTAGACAATGCGACCTACGGCAACTCATCCGTGAGAAATAACGCGCGTCCGAAGCGGTAAATGTGAATGCCTATCCTCTGCGCTTTACACGCGTGGCTATAAAAATACTGGCGTTAGTTTTACCCGAATCGTAATCAGAAAATTCGGAAATTTTAAACTCAAAGGAGAACACTATGAAACCCGAAATTCATCCGGAAATGGTAGAATGTGTTATCACATGCGTTTGCGGCGCGACTCATGAAACGCTCGCGATTCAACCGCAAATGCGTGTAGATATTTGTGGGAAATGCCACCCATTCTACACCGGGCAACAAGCCCGATTCATTGACACTGCCGGACGCGTTGAAAGTTTCCGCCGACGTTACGGACAGACTGAAGCAGATAACAATTAGAAGTATCATCTCATAGGTCAGTCTATTGATCGGTGTTTCACGAAGATATTCCCGTGCCTTAACAACAGTAGGCACGGGAAATGCCTTATTGCTCACGAAAGAGCACTCACACCCTATGCAGCGAAATACGGATAAACGTCTTTTATTCTAACAGTTAACCGCAAGTTCTAACTTGCAAGTGGTACGAAAAAAATGTTTGAAAAACTCAAAGATATTGAAAACAGATACGCTGAAGTCGAACAGGCACTTGGGGACCCGGCACAAATTTCCAATCAACAACGTTTAATGGAATTATCGAAAACGCACGCGGAACTCTCCCCAATTGTGTCTGCTTATCAAGAGTACCAGCAGTTAGAATCAGCAGTCGAAGATACGCGTTTCCTGATAGAATCGGAAACGGATGCTGAAATGGTAGCGTTAGCACAGGAAGAGTTGGACAGTCTCACTGTGAAACAAGAAGAACTCACCGAAGAACTTAAGCTACTCCTGATTCCGAAAGACCCAAACGATAAAAAGAACGTCATCATCGAAATTCGGGCAGGTACGGGTGGTGAAGAAGCGAGTCTTTTTGCGTCCGAATTGTTTCGGATGTATAACCGCTATGCTGAACGTCAAAACTGGAAACTGGAACTACTCAATTCAAATGCGACAGGACTAAAAGGGTTTAAAGAGGTTGTCTTCTCGATTGAAGGAGAGAACGCCTACAGCCAACTGAAATATGAAGGCGGTATACATCGTGTGCAGCGAATTCCAGCAACAGAGGCGAGTGGACGCATTCACACATCCGCCGCAACGGTAGCCGTTCTCCCAGAAGCAGAAGAACTCGATTTGGCAATCGATGAAGCGACCGAACTGCGAATTGATACCTACCGATCTTCCGGTCCTGGAGGACAAAGCGTTAACACAACCGATTCCGCCATTCGTATTACACACATCCCCACCGGTCTGGTTGTGACATGCCAAGACGAAAAATCGCAACATAAAAATCGCTCCAAAGCGATGAAGATTCTCCGCGCCCGCCTCCAGGAACAAAAAGAATCTGAACTCAACAGTGAAAGAGCCGAAACCCGCAGATCTATGGTTGGCAGTGGCGACAGGAGCGAGAAAATTCGCACCTATAACTTCCCGCAATCTCGTGTAACCGACCACCGGATCCAATTCAGTACCTATCAACTCGATGCCGTTTTAGACGGCGACATACAAGTGTTTATTGAACGGCTAACAACTGCAGATCAGGCAGAGAAGTTGAAAGAGGCTTAAAGCCTCTAACTACGGAACACAAGCTTATGTCGAATAAAATCTGGCGCGTGGTGGACCTACTCGATTGGACGGTGGGGTACTTTCAACAACACGGCATTCCAAATCCGAGATTAGATGCCGAAGTCCTGCTCGGGCATCTGTTAGAAAAAACCCGTCTGCAGCTCTATCTCCACTTTGAAATGCCGGTCTTCCAAGAACATCTCACGCCGTTTCGGGAACTGATAAAAAAGAGAATCGCACACACACCCGTTAGCTACCTAACAAATCGAAAAGAGTTCATGTCTTTGGACTTCTACGTAGATGAACGGGTCCTCATTCCACGACCGGAAACGGAACAACTCGTTGAAACCATTCTCACAACAAAGACGGAGACCCCTCAGCGTTTACTTGAACTTGGTACAGGCAGTGGTGTCATCGCTACAAGTCTTGCGTTGCAACAACCGGAATGGGAAATCGTGGCAACAGACATCTCTGAACCTGCCCTCACAGTCGCTCAGAAGAACGCTGAAACACACGCGTGTACAGAGCAAATCAAGTTCCTATCTGGTGACCTATTTGAACCGATAGAAGCAATAAACACAAACGGAAACACGCGTTTCGATTGGATCGTCTGTAATCCCCCTTATGTGAAAAATACAGAACGGGACACCCTGAGTCCGGATGTCCGAGACTACGAACCGGAGATTGCCCTCTTTGCGGGTGATGACGGACTGGTTGTCATTCGTCGATTGATCGCTGAGGCACCCAAACACCTCGCACCCGGTGGAAAACTCACCTTCGAAATTGGTGAAACACAAGCCGACAGTGTTCGAGCTCTTATCGATGCTGAATCTACCTATTGCACATACGAACTGTTCAAAGACTATGCCGAGAAGGAACGAATTGTT
This sequence comes from Candidatus Poribacteria bacterium, assembly GCA_026702755.1. Lineage (NCBI taxonomy): Bacteria > Candidatus Poribacteria > Candidatus Poribacteria bacterium. The sequence continues at coordinate 71,977 of JAPPBX010000087.1, forward strand.
CTTGCAAGTGTGCCATAAAAACGCGTTCTTTGTTTTTCTGCTGCAGTCATAACTGTCCAATTCGGGTTTCTATCCATAAGTTTTGTAAAAAGTTATTTTTCCCTTGACATATTTTGTGAAAATTTTGTATAATAAATTAACCTTTTTCTTTTAGGTCGTTTAGATAACATGAGTAGCGCGTTAATTCTCCACAGCGTGTCATCTTATCTGTTTTTTGAAACGCAACCGGTCTCGTTAACGTTATATTGTATTAGCCTGCTGAAAAGGATCCTTTTAGGCGAAGGAGCAGATTAGGATGGCGCGCCAAATATCTAACGATTTATCTGCTGTCGAAGATACCTACCTCGCGACACAAGCGAAAGCAGGCAATGATGCCGCGTTCAGGCAATTGTTCGACAAGCATTATAAATGGGTTTATAACAAAGCTTACCGGATGCTTGGAAACTACCAAGACGCTGAGGAAGTTGCCTCAGATGTATTCATTAAAGTTTGGCAAAAGTTAGGCAAATGGGATACAGAACAGGGTAGTTTTCAAGCGTGGTTAAACACGGTGGCTCGCAATACGATCATCGATGCGATACGGAAACGGGACCGGATTCGGGAACGTCCGCTCAGTGGCTTACCCGACGATGATGAACAGCCGTTGAGTAAGTATGAAGACCCATGCCCGGGTCCCGAGCAAGAATTAGAAGCCGCGGAAGCGCAACAGATTTTGGAGAGTGCCCTTGAACAGGTCACGAAACCAAACCATCGGATCGCGTGGATGTTGCGGCACCTCGAGGGTTATAGTATTGCAGAGATTGCCCGCATTCTCAACCGTAAGGAAGGAACGGTGAAAATCTGGATCTTTCGGTGTACGGAAGAGCTGCGGAAAATTCTGATTGCAAAAGGCATTCAGTGGATATACTAATTGGAGGATTAACTCATGCGCTTCTGGAAGAAATGGCGGAGAGCCGGTGTCTCGGCTGACGACCTGAAAAAGGCAGAAATGCTGGAAGCTTATACGTGTTGGCTGAAAAACGAAAAGTTATCACGTAAGCAGAAACGTCTGCTAAAGGAAGTCAATAACTTTCCGGAACTTCAGCCATTGAAACAATTAATAGACTTCTCACACTACCGCTTTGAGGAAAGAGAGAATGTCCAGCCGCCGCCGGGTGCCGAGCAGCGCGCGAGAGAACGCGTGATGGCGGAAATTCGGGGCGAAGCACTGGAAACCGATACGGCTTCGGTAGACGGACTGGAGCTGCAACCCGGTTACAGCCCACAAGGTATGGGCAGCGAAACAACTGAGATCATGCAGGTTGACGCGTCTTTACCCAACGCAGACGCATTGCAGAAGTGGGATACCGAACAATCGATTACATCGCCAGAGATGTTGAAACGTTACAACGCAATCCGGACGCTTTCCCGTTTGCACATCCGATTTGAACAGAAGGATGATGATGTGTATGTTACAGATTTGGGTAGCTCCAACACAACTTATGTTGATAGCACACGCGTTGAAACGCCGACTCTTATTCAAGACGGCTCTACGCTAAAATGTGGAAAAGTGAGTTTCAAAGTCGTCGATATTGAAAGGTCATAATTATATAGGGAAAAGGATTGTGTTGTGCATTAGGGCATAAGCCCTTAATGCACTACCATTCCTCATGAAGGCAGTGCAGATAACGCATACCAATCCATTGGCATTATCACATTTTCAGCAAGCAACGCTCAGTTATAAACAGGCTTGCTACGTTGAATCTATCCAACATTATCTCGCTGGCTTGAAATTGGGAGCGGCACAGCATCACTATATTTATGCCGATCTCGCGAAAGCTTATGAGATGATTGGAGAATGGGATACGGCATTGGCATGCTTAGACATAGCCCTTCGGTTATGTCCAGAGTCGCCAACAGCTCTTAGGCGTAAAGCACGCATTCTTGATGAGAAAGCATGTTATGATACACTGATCTGTTTGGACGGCTTTAAGAAACCGCCGCCTCGAAAATTCCTTAAACAATTGCAAGAGAACACCACAAAGTTCTCTAAACAGGTTGTAAATTCGGAATTTTTCAGTCTCACCTGTAATTCCGAGATAAATCCGCAAACGGTGTGGAACATCTGCCGACTCATTTACCGAACCTATTCAGAACTCGGTGAAACATTAGGGTGTTACCCCGTTTCTCCAGTTTCTATCTCAATTGAAAACACAAACGGTGTTGCCAAATCTCGATATTCTCTGCCAAAGTGGGCAAGTGGATGCTACGATGGTAGTATCCGTTTGGCATACTGCACAGCTGGCGAGCCTGTCCTTAGTATCCTATATGCCCTGCTACGACATGAGTGGGTTCATTTGCTGGTTCACCATCTGGCAAACGGACATTGCCCTGCATGGCTTGATGAGGGACTGGCACAAAGTCTCGCACGCCCTATGTTCCAGTCTGAAGGGCTTGAATTGCAAAAAGCAGTTCAGACGGAACGTCTACTTCCGTTTACGGTACTGAGCACACCATTTAGCCTACTCAGTCCGAAATGCCGGAAATTGGCATATATTCAATCCACAGCGATAGTAGAATTTCTCATCCAACAATTCGGTTTCCCTAAAATCCGCACGCTGCTTTACCAATTGAGCAAGGGTACCACGATTGAGACTGCAATTGAACAGGCGTTTGAACGAAGTTTGGTGGAAATCCCGCTTGCAGGCACGTTCTAAGGCACAATTCGCAAATCTCCCACACTGAAACATCCAAAATGACGAAACTCGATATCGGTATTCTCATTCTTGTTGGGTTGGCTGGCGTAAGTTGCTGCCGTGCTGGTTTCACCCGAAGTGTATGGGGTGTGTTCGTTATCGGTCTGGGTTTCTTCATCGCCTGTCAATTTTGGAGCCAACTCGCGTTGTTTCTCCAAAAGTTCGTGAAGGATCCCACTTGGGCAAAATGGCTAAGCATTGTTGTTATTGTACTCGCCACTTCTATTCTTGTTGACTCACTCTTTGAGCGTATCCAGCGGATTCTTGAAAAGGGAGTTCTGGGCTGGGTAAACCGTTTACTCGGACTCGGCTTCGGCATTGCTTCAGGTGGACTCGTTATTGCCGCTGCACTTATCCTATTGAACACATACAGCAGCGAAGGCTTTAAAAAAGAGATTGAAAATTCTCATCTTGCCCCACAACTCATAGACATCGGTAATAACGTTTGGGCAGTTGGCAAAGAACATGTGCAAAAGCAACTGGATACCGAATGAAAACCATCTGCTCTGCTTCAACACAATATAGGCAATATAGGCGTGTGAGTTGTGCCTTGTCTCTTATTTTCTTCTGGGTATTCTGCTTACCGACTGGAATGGCTGTCGGAAACCGTCAGCAATCAGCAGTCAGTAAAGAGATTCTCTTTGATGATGGTTTCCGAGTGCTGAACGCTGATCGCTATTTTGCAGATTCGCTTTTCCAAGCGGGTGATTACCTTAACGCTGCTCATGAGTATAAGCGACTCCTCTTTTTACATCCTGATACCCCTCAAATAGACTTCATAGCATTCCGTGTTGCCGCATCTTATCAGAACGCAGGTAAATTAGAAAACGCGATCCGTGCTTATCAACTGCTGATCGACACATATCCGAAAAGCGTCCTCGTCGCGCGTGCGAAAAATAATATCGCGCAGTGCCATGTTCTGTTGGGAGATAGCGAGCGAGGGATCGCATCACTCACACGTTTTCTCTCGGAACATAAGGAGAGCAGTTTGGCACCGCGCGCACATTTCACAATTGGGATGCTCCACATAGATAAGGGAGAATGGACACAAGCAAGCCATGTGTGGAACGAGGTTTTTTCAACTTACCCAGAAAGTCCTTTTGCGAAAATCAGCGATAGATTAGCACGGACAGTCAAAGACGTTGACACGCTCCCGCGCCGTTCTCCGACGGTTGCAGGCGTGCTTTCAGCGTTGGTCCCGGGGAGCGGACAGGTTTATAGCGGACGGACGATGAACGGACTTTACGCCTTTGTCAGCGTGGCAGTTTTAGGGAGTGCGAGCTTCTATTACGCCGACCAAGAACGTTACGAAGTTGCCGTTCCTGTCGGCGTGCTTGGGCTGTTTCTCTATGGCAACAGTATCTATCAGAGTGTCCAGACAGCACGCGCCTTTAACATCCAACAGGAACGATACTTCCGCAATCGGCTCCAACAGGAAATCCGAGATTCAGGGTTATTCGGGACACTATCGCCTCCAAAAGACGAGATAGCATTCGTCCTATGGAAATCCAGGTTCTAAAATGATAACTGCAAGTCTTTTAATCTCCATCATAGTTTTTGCGACGAGTGCGACTGCTGATGGAACAATTCAGCAATACCGTTACGCAGAGCAACTTTTTGAATCGGGCGACTATCAAGCAGCGAGGCGTGAGTATAAACGCCTTCTGTTTTATCAACCTGATACAGAATTCAGGGATGTAGCGGATTATCGGATCGCACAGAGTTATTACTACCAAAAGGAACCCGACCGTGCTGAACGTCTGTTTCATGAATTCTTAGGCTCCTATCCAAATTCGCCTTTCCGGTTTCAGAGCCAGTTGATGATTGGACAACTCCAATTTGATGCAGGCGCGTATTCACTGGCACGGACCACGCTCTTTGAACTTCTGCACGCAAGTGAGGACACAGAAGTCGTGGCAGCGGCACACTATCTACGCGGCTGGTGTTATGTCCATACGAGCGAGTGGAACAAGGCTATTACAGAATTACGGCGAGCGGATACGCTTCAGATTGATACGTCCCAGAGAAAAAAGGCGCGTCGATTAGCGGATACGCTCCTTGCAGAAACACCGCTGCCACACAAATCACCGCAAATGGCAGGATGGCTCTCCACAGTTGTCCCTGGAAGCGGGCAGCTTTATGTCGGAAGCGTTAAAGAAGGTGTCCTCGCGGCAGCACTGAGCGGAACGTTCATCTACCTTGCGGTAGATGCGATTCGTGAACGCCGATACGTTGACTGTACCGGCATCGCTTTAGTTGGTTGGCAATTCTACTGGGGGAACCGCATCAATGCCAGACAACTCGCTTCCGAATACAACAAAAACTACGAACAGGAACTCATCCAAACGTTGAAACGCCAAGCCAAAGGGGTTTCACCGTAGTGGCAAATGTTGTTTCTTTACCACGCCGCCTGCTTAAGGAATTCCAACGCCATCAAAGTATGCCCCTCTGCATTCGGATGAACGCCATCTTGGGTTGTCCAGAGCGCGCCGGGACGCGCGGCGACTGCCCTGTCAAAAGCGGCATTTGTAGGTATCAGTCTTGCATCAAATTCCACCGCGAGCCTGTGAATACTTTCATTATAAGCATCAACAGCCAATGGACGCGGCGCGTCAACATCTTCTTCAATATAAAAAATTTCAAATAGAAAAAGTGAGGCTTCTAATTCGGTTTTCGCACGCGTGAGAATCCGCCGATAACACTCTTCCCAAACCGGCAAGTAATCCTCTGTCGAAACGCCTTCCGCGTGCTGCCGACTCGCATTGTTAATGCCAATCTTTACCGAGAGCCATTTCGGTTTTTCGTCAATGACATCAACATCCCACCGACTTTCTAAACCCTCAACGATGTCCCCACCGATGCCTTTATTGACATAAGTGATCTGACGTTCTGGGTATTTTGCGGTGATAAGTTCAGTTATTTTGCGGACGTAGCCATTCCCCAACGGAGCGGCATGCGCATCTCGTCGCCCACAATCCGTAATGCTGTCCCCGATAAAGAGCACCTTATCTCCAGATTCAAATAATAAATTACTCACAAAGTACCTCCGAGATATGATATACTAAATTAGCAATCAGCAATCAGTAACAAGAGGCTTCTGTTAAACCAAAACCTCTTTACTGAAAGCCAAAAGCGAAGCGGCCTAACTGCTGACCGCTATCTATAATTTATCACATTTTGGATGATATGCCAATATGAAAAACATCGGTGTTTTACACGTCATCACGGACACGACGCTTCAATCTCGATTTACACACCCGGAACTGGCAGAACTCGCAATTGAAGGCGGCGCGGATACGGTGCAATTCCGGCAGAAACACGGAACGACGCGTGAATTGGTAGCAATCGCACAACAGATGCAAGCCGTATGCACACGGCACAATGTGCCGTTGATTGTGAACGACAGAGCCGACATCGCGCAGGCTGTCAGTGCGACGGGCGCGCACTTTGGACAAGACGATATGCCTGTCTCCATAGGGAGACAAATCCTATCTACAGAAGCCATCATCGGGGCATCCGCCAGAACCGAAGAGAAGATATTTGAAGCGATTACAGAAGGTGCCGACTATATCGGATTCGGACCCATCTATGGCACCTCTTCAAAACCGGATGCAGAAACGGCTAAGGGGTTAGAACGACTTCGCCGAATGTGCGACATCGCAGCGTGTCCCGTTATCGCTATCGGTGGTATTAGCGTACAAACCGCGGGCGAAGTTATTCGGGCAGGTGCACACGGTATCGCGGTGATCTCTGCTGTTTGCGCACACCCCGAACCAGATATCGCAACACAAGCGTTGCTCAACGAAATCCAAGGGGCAAAGTAAACTGAAACATACGGAAACAGATATGGACGATATAATCACAATTGAGGGTGCCCTTAAACTTTTCAGAGAAATTGACGAAACCTATAAGCCTGACTTGGATAAAATTGACGAGGCGTTTGTTCAGAAATTGTGGCAGGAGCAACGCTTTTTCAATACCAACATGGAGACAATTGATCGACGCCCCATTCGCGTCCTAAAACCCGGTGTTTGGAACCATAACGAAGGTCCCGATTTTATGCACGCTGAGGTTGAGATTGATGGGAAACTTCAAGTTGGTGATGTCGAAATTCACGTCCAATCTTCAGAATGGTACGCGCATAAACACCACCTCAATTCCAGATACAATCGCGTTATTCTGCATGCCGTGTTTTTTAACGATGACTTCAATCTACGGACGCGGCTTCAGAACAATAAACGCGTCCCGACCCTCGAATTGCTGAAATGGGTCGCTGTGGATACAGGGGATCTATACGATGATAATCAAGCCCCAGAAACAACTGACGGACGTTGTAGAATAACGGGGAAACAACTGAACATGGAGGTGTTGAAAAACGTTTTTGAATCTTTGGGACGTGAGCGGTTTTTGGAAAAGGCAGAATCAATACGCCTGTTAAGAACGCGCCTCGATTTCGAGCAACTCCTCTATGAAGGTATCATGGAGGCACTCGGGTATGAACGGAATAGCAAGGCATTTCGCGAGTTGGCGCAGCATGTTCCTTTCACTGATCTTGATGAGAAATCAGCGTTAGAAATTCAGGCGATCCTCTTCGGCGTTGCGGGACTCCTACCCTCACACCGAGAGAAATCGTTTCCACCTGAAGTAACAAACGATCCGAGTGTTATCGCATTAGAAGAATTGTGGTGCGCTTCAGAATATGCTGAACTCCCCTCACGCATGACAGAAGCACGCTGGAGCTTTACAGGAAGGCCTGTTAACCGTCCTACCCGACGGATCGCTGCGATGAGTCAACTCATTCAGGCGTGCCAAGGCAGCCTCATGATGTACTTTCTGCCAACCTGTGAAAAGGCGGCAGATGTAGATACACTAAAACTATTACGAACCATCGAAAAAACACTTCGCGCACTGCTGATGCTCGAACCGATCGGCTACTGGGAAACACATTTCGATTTCGGGACAGGCGGTGCCCGTAAAGCAATTCTGATTGGTAAGGATCGAGCCGTGGACATCATTATCAATAAAATTTTACCGGCTGCCTACGTTTGGGCTGTCGAAGCGGAGAGTCAGAAATTGCAGGAGGCGATTCTGCGACTCTACAGTACGGGTTCCAAGTCAACAGGGAACAAGATTATTCGCAAGATTGACAAACAGATTTTCACGACAGATGCACAGCAGATGCGTCACCTGAAACCGACCGCTAAAATTGAGCAAGGCATTCTCCGTCTCCACAAAAACTATTGTGCGGATTGGCTCTGCGACCTATGCCCTATTTTGGAACATGACGCGGTTCTCTCGGAGGAAGGTTAGCATGGATTCGCACGTTAAACCCTTGACAGATGAATCCTATTGGACGACGCTTTGGGATGGGCAACAACATAAAGTTCGTCACCTACGCTGGGCTTATGTAGCGAATCGCCAACTCGCCAAGTTGTTCGACCAGGCACTTTCAGGTTTTAAACAACCGAGGTTAATTGAGCTGGGGTGCGCCGATTCGCTGTGGCTCCCCTATCTTGCCCAGAACTATGAAAGCGATTGTTACGGTGTTGATTTTTCGGAGTTAGGGTGCCAACTTGCACAACGGAACCTTGCCCTTGCCGGTGCAAACGGCACAATCATCTGTGAAGATCTGTTCACATTTGCCAAAAAGCAGCGCGCAACGTTTGACTTTGTTTATTCAATGGGGTTGATTGAACATTTCGACACGCCGCAAGCGATCTTGGAGGAGATGTACAGCCTCCTCAAACCGGGTGGAACAATGCTCACGGTAACACCGAATCTGCGCGGTATGTATACACCGATCGCCCGCGTCGCGAGTCCGAAACTCCTCGCGACACACAAGGTAATCCTGCCGACTGACCTCGATGCAGCATTACAAGACACAGGATTTCACGTTACAGCATTTGGATATACAGGCGGTCCCTTGAAATTGAGTGTTGTTGATTATTCGCCGTGGCGGGCAGTTATTGGTAGATGGGGGCATGAAGTACTTTGTAAATGTGTCAATCTGACGGATATTGTCGTTGGTAATCTTTTAGTGGGATTCCGCGTGCCAAACCAGCAGTTGACTTCGCCTTATGTGTATGCACTCTGCACAAAACCAAATAGTGTGTGATTCAAGAACATGTTTTGTTTTTTTGAGGGTATTGCCTAACTAAAGGAGGTTAACTTATGTTTCTCCGTTTGTTTGCATGGTTCTGTATTTTGAACCTCGTTTTGAGCGTAACGACTGTAAAAGCGGCTCAAATTGCGCTTGTTGATTTTGCTGACCAGTGGACAAAGGTTGACGCGTTGCGTCAGACACTGGATGAATTCAAAGTTGAGTACGATGATTTAACAAAGTCGATTGAAGGTGGGAAACTACCTTTCAAAGCGGAAAATAGAACTTTCTTAATCGGTAGCATGGTAACCAACAGTGCTGAACTCCACCAAAACCTCGACAAGAATGCAAAAACGATTCAGGATTTCGTCGAAAATGGTGGTGTCGTCTGGGAACCGACCCAAGCTGATCAGAACGAAGCGAATGTGGATTGGTTGCCGCCTGGACTGAGTTGTGTTCGGACTGATGCGGACCTTCCAGATGTTAAAATACTGGCAGCGGACCATCCGCTCTTTAACGCACCAAACCGTATAACTGAGAACACATTTAAAGGCTGGGGACATCAAGGCTGGCCTACTGTTTGGGAAGTCATCGGTTCTCAAAAGGGATTTGACGTGTTGATGGAAAGTGGGGGACGACCTGCTATTATGGAAGCAGAATTCGGACAAGGTAAGTTTTTAATGATGGCAATTGCGCCTGATAAATACCATATCGCAGGTAACGATGACAACACGAAAGACATGGCAAAACTTTTCATGGAGAATTTGCTGTTCCATGTTGAAGAATTTGCCGCTGTCGAAGCGGGTGGTAAGGTCACAACGACATGGGCAAAACTAAAAAGGTGACAGGAGATAAATCATGTTGTTCAATATGCCAATACTTTTGTGCGTGATCGGTGCGTCACCAGAACCAGCGGCAAACGAGTCGGACATGGATCCAATCTTGCTCGCCCATCGCGGTTTGGTACGGCACGCGCCTGAGAACACTTTGCCCGGTTTTGCAGCGGCTATCGAGTTGGGCCTGTCGATTGAGTTAGACATCTACCAGACGCGCGACGAACATCTTGTGGTCATCCACGATGGGACTGTGGACCGTACGACTAACGGTACCGGCGAAGTGGTTAATATGACATTGGCAGAAATCCGAAAACTGGATGCTGGAAGTTGGTTCGATCAACGTTTCACTGGCGAGAAGGTGCCAACATTGGAAGAAGTGTTCCAACTCATTCGCGAGCGTCAGCGAACACCATTGACCATTGGACTGAATATGAAAGTCATCTCTCCAGGGATTGAGCAGAACATCGTGCAGCTCGTCGAAAAATACGACCTGCTCGACCAGCTCTTCGCCTTCGGTCAACCCATCGATTCGACTCGCCGCTTCAAAGAAGCCAATCCAAAGCTGCGGACGACAACGCAACACATTCGTAATACCGAGCAGTTCAACGCAGACCTGCAGGATCCACTGGCTGACGACCTGTGGGTGGTATTCGTTCCGGATGCGAAAGCGGTTGAGCAGGCTCGTCAACTCGGTAAGCGCGTCTGGATTAGCCTGCACATCGCCGAGAACCGACCCGACACCTGGGACAAAGCCCGCACCAACAAAGTAGATGGCATTTGTACCGATTGGCCGCTGGAGTGCGGTCTACATTGGCGTTTTACTGAGAAATCCACAGACAATGAATAACAGCGCGATAAGGCATCAACCAAAGGAGGGAAAAATGTTTCCATCTGTTATGAACATAACGAAAAAGGTGATTCTAAACTTAGCCGCTGTTTTAATTGCTGGACTGGGAATTGGAATTCCTGTTGCTGCCCAGACAGTCGTCATCGAAGATGGGTTAATTGGCTACTGGAGTTTCAATAAAGACACCATGAAAGGTAATACGGTAAAGGATGTCTGGGGCGATCAGGATGCCCAGATGATCGGAAAACTTCAAATCGTCGAGGGTAAGTATGGAGAAGCCGTGCGATTGGAAGGAGGCGCAGGTGCCCGTGTCCAAATCACCGATGACATCAAAAAGGCTGAGCTCCCCACAGAGGAGATGACTGTAGAATTATGGGTGTGGGATGAGCAGTTCATCGAATGGGGTGGGTACATGGTAGCCGTTCAGGACAACGGTGCTTTTGAAAAAGGTTGGCTGATCGGCACTCGATGGAAAGCGTTCAGCTTCGCACTCTCTTCAGATGGGGCTGATGATGGCGATGGTCTCTTAACTTACCTCAATTCCGCCAACACGTATGATGTGAATGAATGGCACCATGTGGTCGGAACATACGATGGTAAGGAGATGAAAATCTACGTAGATGGGAAACTGGAGGGCACTTCGAGTGTGCAATCGGGGGTAATCAATTACCCGGATCGCATTTTCTTTTCCATGGGTGCTTATAAAGATGACAACGAGGACTTCGTACACAAGGGGATGATCGACGAAGTGCGTCTCTATGACCGCGCGCTCAGTGAAAAAGAGGTATCGAACAATCTTGAAGCGGAAGGGTTGGCAGTAGAAGCTGCTGGAAAACTGAGCCTCACCTGGGGTCAAATTAAGGCTGCTGCGAATAGATAACCCGTGTCCGTTTTGGAGGGAAGAAATAATGCGTGTCTCTTTCACGGAACAAAGGGTTTTCAATGTGCTTGGAGCCATTTTGCTGGTTGGCTTATTGTTTTTTAGCTGCACAGCCCCGATCAGTTCCCAGGTTCCGGGCGTGAAACATGTGGTGATCATTGGGTGCGATGGGTTGAGTCCTGACGGTGTCCAGAAGGCGAAAACTCCCAATATGGATGACCTCATGCGGCGTGGTGCTTATACGCTGCGAGCGCGCGGCGTGATGCCAACCTCCAGCAGCCCCAATTGGGCTTCAATGATTATGGGTGCCGGACCTGAACAGCACGGTATCACGTCCAATGCTTGGAGGCCCGACAAATTTGAAATTGCACCGACAGCAGTGGGGTCAGGAGGTATTTTTCCCACGATCTTCGGTGTGCTGCGTGAACAGCAGCCATCAGCGGTAATTGCCTGCTTCCACGATTGGGGTGGTTTCGGAATATTGTTTGAACGGGAAGCCTTGGACATCATTGAAGATACGGATGGACCAGCCAAAACCACCGAACGCGCTATCGCCTATTTCAAGGCAAAGCAACCTGAGTTGACGTTCATCCATCTCGATCACATCGATCACGCAGGGCATAAGTACGGTTATAGAACGTCTGAGTATTACAAATCTGTCGAAGAGGCAGATCGGCTCATCGGAGAAACCCTTCAGGGACTCAAAGCGGTGGGGATGCTGGAACAAACGGTCCTTATCGTTACTTCTGACCACGGGGGTGTCGGAAAAGGGCACGGCGGTGCTACGATGGCAGAGATCGAGATTCCTTGGATTATCGCCGGACCTGGGGTTACACCTGCAAAAGAACTGACCTCTTTCGTGAACATTTATGATACAGCAGCGACGGTTGCCCATATCTTCGGGTTGACTGCACCCGACTGCTGGATCGCGAAGCCGGTGTTGGAGGCGTTTGAAACACCATAATCGGCACTGATGGGTCTAACCCCAAAAAGATTTCAAAATCTTTTTTGAATGTTTTTATTAAATCTGTTATTATTTTTATAATTGATGCGGGTTTTCGGCACGGTTAAAATGTCTTCCGCTAACTCCCGTATCATTATTTAATCAAAATCCTCAACCTGAATAGGAGGATGTCTTATGAAAACTATATTGTGTCTTTTGGCGATTACGTTGCTTTGTACCTCTGTGGCTGTAGCAGAGGAAACCTTCTTCTCTGCATTGGAGAGCAAAGCAGAAGTAGAAAAAGAGGGCGGCACGGTTGATGGCGGGAGCTTCAAACCCGGTAAATTTGGTAACGGTTTTGTCAGCGAAGCGGTTGGCGATGTTATCCACTTCCCCGTGGAAGACCGCTTTGTTAACCTCGATGAAGGCACCGTTGAGTTGTGGGTAACGATGGGGTTGGATGCCAGCGACATCAAGGGTGAACTTTTCACCTTTATGACTTATAAACGCGGTACTGATGCCGTATTTCTGCAGTTCAACAGTGGCGGGATCGCACAGATGCGGATTAAAAGTGCGGGGTCATGGCACAACGCCAATAGTGCTAAACTCGACTGGAAAACGGGAGAACACCACCACATGGCAGGAACATGGGGACCTGACGGTTTGAAACTCTATTTAGATGGGAGACTTGAAGGTGAAGCTGGTTTCAAAAAGGGACCTACCGTCTTTGCACAAACCTTTGAGATTAACAACGCATCTCCACCGGATCCAAAATTTCCGACGAATTGTGTCGTTGATGGGTTGCGGCTCTCTGACCATCAGAAGGAACCCGATGAATTTGTGATGGACGATCCAGCGGATGTCCAACCGATTGGTAAACTCGCGACAACGTGGGCACGCATCAAACGCGCCAAGTAACAACCACGATAGGGACAGTTGTTGTTAACATTTGCACTATACAAGGAGAGCTGATAAAGCATGTACAAGACGGAGAGTCCGCTTTTCACGGCGGGGACGGAAGGCTACCATACATTCCGAATCCCCGCGCTTGTCCGGTCAAACGAGGGAACACTCTTGGCGTTCTGTGAAGGTAGGCGACACGGTGGTGGTGACTCAGGAAACATTGATATTGTTCTGAAACGGAGTTTTGATAACGGCGAAAGTTGGCAGCCGATGCAAATCGCTGTCTCTACTGGGACCGATACGGATGGCAATCCTGCTCCAGTCGTTGACCGTGATTCAGGCACGATTTGGCTCGTTTTCTGCAAAAATCTCGCTGACGGTGCGGAAGGGAAGATCGTTGCTGGAGAAGCACCACGCACCGTTTGGGTAACCGCCAGCACAGACGACGGGGAGACGTGGGCGGAACCGAGAGAAATTACAGATACAACGAAAGGCGAAGAGTGGACGTGGTACGCAACCGGTCCCTGCCACGGGATTCAACTCGCCGGCGGTAGATTGGTAATCCCGTGTGACCATGTGCTTGGAAACAATCGAGACTACGCCCAATACGGCTACTCACATCTGATTGTTAGCGATGACCGCGGTGAGACATGGCGGATTGGTGGTAAGGCACAACCCGGGACCAACGAGTCGGTTGTCGTTGAGACGGTGGATGGTGGACTCTATTTCAACTGTCGGAACTACGTCGCCCCGAAACGGCGTGCTTATGCGCGAAGTAGCGATAGTGGCGATACATTCACGGAATTTGGTTACGAGGAAGACCTCATCGAACCGATTTGCCAGGCGAGTATGGTGCGGTATACGGACGCGAATCAACACGACAAGAACCGTATCTTGTTCTCCAATCCCGCCAGTGAGAGTCGCGAACGGATGACAATCCGTATCAGTTATGATGAGTGTCAAAGTTGGAGCAGTGGGAAAGTTTTGCACGCGGGGCCCGCGGCGTATTCCGATCTCTGTGTCGATTCAGATATGAATATATGTTGTCTTTATGAGCGCGGTGAGGATGGGGCGTATGAGACGCTGTCGTTTGCGAAGTTCGATCTGGCGTGGCTGACGGATGGGGAAGATGCTTTGGGGTGATGTGAACTTGATTTTGCGTTGGAAGGATGGAAGGGTGGAAGAGGAATCGCCCTCCAATCTTCCATTTTTCCATTCACCACCGATGTCAATTCACGTATGTCAAGCGGCAGGGTTTCAACCGATAGCTATCTGTACACCCGCAGAACCCATGGAGGACATTCAAGTGAAAGAACCTATAGAAAAGCACCCAGAATTTGACCCCAAAACTTATACGGATCCTATCCTTGAAGAATGCTATCGCATCAAAGCAGAACTGAGTGCGAAATTTAAAACTCAGGCGGAATTCTCTGCGTATTTAAAAGCCGGAGAAGAAGAGGACAAACGCAACGGGATAAAATATGTCTCATACTATGACCCATCCAAGCGCATACCGGTAGAAAAATCCGAAGACAATGACTAACCACCAACGGGAACTCCCACAGAACTGATGAAGGATATGCAGATAAAAGAAGTAAGGTGGCTGCACTTTACCGTGATTGGGTAGCCGAAGCCACAACGCGCGGACTTGTCGCTGATACGGTTGACGATCTGTTATCTCGCCTCGGACCTCATTTCATCCTTGCAACAGATAAAGATGGTTGTATCGTGGGATTTGCCATCGCTGAGGTATCTTCGGAGTATCTTTGCATTTTCCCCGCGGCGAGAACTATCTGGTTTTGCATGATTTATATGTCACTCCCGATAGTCGGGGACAAGGTATTGGTTCTGGACTCGTAGCTGCTATCCTGCAATCAGGCAGAACCCATGGCATTCATTGCTTCACTACATACTCTGCGAACAAGCATTGGCAGTCAACTCTCGACTTCTATCGTGAATTTGGGTTTGAAACGTGGTCATTTTCGCTATTTCTTGATGAAACACCGATGTCTATTTAGCGACACATCCGCCTAACAACTACCGTAAATATTCCTCACCGCGGTGCTCAGCAATCCATGTTTTCAACGGCACATCTGTATCCGTGGGTTGCCACCAACCTTTAATGTCCACGATTAAGAAAAGAAAAACGACTTGACGAATGCCGAAACTGCTAAAAAGATAGAAACGACAATACCGCCAATTTCCCAATGTTCATTGGTATCTGCCTTACGCTCACTAATGTTGGTGACAACCCCATCAATTTTGGATTCCACGCGGTCCAAACCGCCATCAATTTTGGATTCCAGCCGTTGTAAATCCCCGGCTAACTTTACATCGGCGGTTTCTGAACGGCGGCGATCGTCAGTTTGTTGTAATTTTACATCGGTTATATCTTTCTGTAGACCGCCTACATTTTTTCGTAGGTCTTTTACATCCTCTGCGAGTTCAGATAACTTTTGTAGAATCAATTCATCTCTGTCCATTTTGGTGTCCTCTCAATTTTCATCAGCGCGTATCTTGTTTAGTCGCGATTCGGAGATCGCTCCTACCAGCGTTTCTCCTAATTATCCGATATTCCACACCGAAATTTAAGAGAAAACGTAAAATAGTCAGAGCCATTCAGTTTTCGGTTTTTCGTTATTTTTGTGGAAGAAGTCGCGATTCGGAGGGGACACCCCCTACCGTGGTGTGTCGGGAATCGGAGTGTTTTTGCTGGGGTGTTTCTTCCCTCCTACGGGAGAACTGAATGCGTCTGCGTCTCTCACATTCGGAATTGATTTCCATACAATGATATGATATAATAAATCGTTAAGAATTTCAACAATAGGAAGAAAAAAATGAGACGTTTTGGGATCCAGGGATGCGTGTATCCGAAAGAGAACTATGTTGTCCTCCGCACTGAAGAGGGCGCGGAGTTCATAAATCGTGTCAAAGATGGCAAGTACATCGTCCTTTTTGCACCGCGACAGACTGGAAAGACGACCTTTTTTCGGTGGGCCCTTGAGGCACTCACAGCGGAAAATCCGACCTATTTTCCCATTCAACTGGATTTTCAACTTGTACGCAACACGACACCTGCCACTTTTTATGAGCGGCTCTATAAAATGATCCGCTCAGAAATCGATAACGTTTTCCAGGACCAAGGTAACATACCTTCTGAAACGTCAACACAATTTTTGGCAAATACGCCACTCACTGATTCGTTTTCAATGGTAGAATTCTTCAAACAATTCGCGAGTTTTTTGGTCCACCACACACATTGGCAAAAGGTTGTGCTTCTCATTGATGAGTTTGATGGGATCCCTCAAGTTGTTGTGAGTGATTTCCTGTACGCGCTCCGCCATATCTATCTCTCCCGCAAGCCAAGATGTCTCCACAGCGTCGGCATTTTTGGTGTCAAAAGCATTATGCAGCTGGACTACGACAGGTCTGTCTCTCCTTTCAATATCCAAGATGAATTCCGTTTGCCAAACTTCACTTTGGAACAGGTGCAAGAACTGCTCGGGCAATATACGGACGAAGTCGGACAGACCTTCGCGCCGGAGGTCATTGAATCTATTCATAAGCAAACAGCCGGGCAACCTGTACTTGTCAACAGACTCGCGCAAATTCTCACCGAGGAGATGTGCATTCCCGAAACCCAGCCGATTATGATAGCACACTTTTTAGAGGCACATACACAACTCTTGCGCGGCAGAAACACTAATATTGAGCATCTCACAACAAACATACGCAAAGACATACGCTTTGAAAGAGTCTTGATGAGAATCATGGCACATGAGGATGGCGTGGATTTCAACCTGCGCGATGAGATTATCGATGAACTTGCCACTTACGGTGTTATCTCCGAAGGGGCTGATGGGCTCTGTGAAATCGCCAATCCAATTTATTTGTATGCTATTTTGCAGGCGTTTAAGCCAGCAGTGAATCGATTAGAGGATGAGTACTTTCCCGAAGACACTGGAGAAGGTTTTTTGGATTACTTGACCCCCACAGGACAGATGGACATGGAACGGCTACTCAATAATTTCCGGGACTTCATTGCCCGTGCTGGATTCAAGATTTTCCAAGTTCCAGATACACCACAGGAATCTGTTGGTCGGCACCTTCTCCTCACCTATCTCGACCAGTTTGTAAGACTCGTGGGGGGTGTTATGCACATTGAAGTACAAACAGGACGCGGCAGGATGGACTTGCTGATCACACACAAAGGGCGAAAATACATTATTGAGACAAAGATATGGCGCGGCAATAACTACTACCAGGCAGGCAAAAAGCAACTCGCGGCATATATCGCGTCGGAGAAGGCAACAGAGGGTTACTACGTCATATTTGATCACCGGCAGGCTCCGGAGCCGCGGGTAGAGACAGAAACTTTGGACGGTGTGACGATTCGGAGTTACGTCATTCCTGTGATGCAAGAAGTGCCCTCAAATACGCTTCATCGAAAGATGTAAAAACTACAGAAACACAAACGGAAAACCTTACCGCAGATATTCTTCCCCACGATGCTCTGCAATCCACGTCTTCAGGGGGACATCCGCATCTGTGGGTTGCCACCAGCCTTTAATGTCCACTCCGTCACCGAGGAGCTGCCGCCGAATTGGGTCGCATTTTTCAAGGATTTCGGGTGGCATGAGGTTGTAATCCAAGCCACGCAACCAGCGATAACTATAGCCCATAAACAGGACTTTCCGCGTTGCATCAGAGAAATTCCAGCCGCGTGAATGCCACATCCGTCTATCGAAAAGCACCGCTGTCCCACGTTTGACGAGCAGGTCTATAGCGCCTTCCGGGTCACCATCAGGGTCGTCATCTCTGTTGGGTGGACGGGTGTCGAGCTTATGACTACAGGGAACAATGCGCATCGCACCGTTGTCGCGATCGGTAACATCGCTTAACCAGTAACTGACCTTCAATGAGAGTCGCGGGTGTGGACGTTCCATCTCCGGTACAGGTCTGCCGCCGTCTTGATGCCAATGTGCGCCTTTGCGAACGCGTGGTTTATCGGAAGGTTCTGGGGGATACATGATGAGATGCGAGATGTAAAGTTGGATGTTCCAACCGAGAATATCCCAGAGCAGCGGGAAAACCTTCTTGTTGTCAAGCAGTTCCAACAATATATCGTCTTCGATGACGGTGCGAAACTTCGACATCAAGGCGTGGGGTGCCATCCCCGTTTTGGCGCGTTCCTCGGCATCAAGTCGATCTGCGACCTCCTCTAACGCGTCTACCATCTCAGGACTTATAGCATCCTCAACAATGAGGTAACCGGTGTTGTTGAACGCTTTGAGTTGTTCTTCCGTAGCACAGTATTCAAGCCAACTTGTATCCATTGTCATCTCCTTCAGATCTAACGGCGGATTTTAGACTTAATCTGCCCCCACGTCGTTGTGAGTTTTCCTGTGACTTCCACCGCAAACGCGATGCCTTCTTCCATATCCTCCTGAATCTGTTCTTGCGTGATTGCGACATTGAGAATACGGAGCTCATCAAGCGTGCCATCAAGCCAGATATGCTCATTCGCTTTCTTACCGATCCAGACTGAGGCTTCGTTTTTGTTGATGTCCCCTTTCCGCGCAACCTCTCCATCCAATTCACCGTCCAGATAGATACGAATTTCTTCTCCATCGTAGACCATGGCGAGATGATGCCATGTGTCCACCTCCATCGGTGTTGTGCCGTTTGCGACGGCAGCGGCACCGGGAGCAGTATAGACAAATCCACGGATTTTTCCACCGGGTGTATCAAAACCCCATCCACTTTCAGCGACGGAGCCTTTTCTAGCGATCACTGGATGCCCACCCGGAAAAGAAGCGGGTTTGAACCATGCTTCTATTGTCAGTTCATCGCCACCGGGAACAAGGCTGTCGTGATGCGGGACTTCAATGAGAGCACTTGCGCCATTAAAGACCAATGCACCGCCATTTTTCCCATCCTCCGTCCATTCAGCATCGGTGATTTCGCCGTGATTCTCAAACTCAGATAGGTCTGTCGCTTCATCAGCTGTCTCTTCGTCAAAGAGGTATATTAAAACCGTTTCCTCTTCAAACGCAGCGAAACAATTCATCCCTAAACAGAGCAGGAGCGCGAAAACTGTGAGCATTTGAGTCATGTGAAAATCCCCCTTTTTATTTCAATATCTGGATCTAAGGTTCTCGCCTTCTCAAAATCTGCGTTCGCTGTATCCTGTTGCCCAAGTGCCTGTTTGGCAAGCGCACGGTCATAATAGGTAAGGGCATCCCTCGGATCAATTTGCAGTGTTATATCAAAATCTTCTATCGCGCCAATAGAATTATCCATGGCTGCCTTCGCAGCCCCGCGTGTGTGATAGAAGGCAGCCTCCGGATCAAGCTTGATGGCTTTGTTGCTGTCAATTATCGCCGCGTGGTATAACGCGCCTGCTGCTCCTATATTTCCTATAGAGGTGTTAGATTTCCCTAAGAGATACCTCGTCCAAGCGCGACTGTTATAAGCGTCACTATACTTTGCGTCTTTTTTGATGGCTTGTGTATGGTCTTCGATCGCTGTTTCATAGAGTCGCTGCGCTTCTGCTATATCACCTTGAATTGCTTTGAGAGTGCCAATTTCGGATATTACCTGCCCTCGGCGACGGTAGCTCCCGGCATCCTCTGGGTCTAATTTGATAACAGCAGTATAGCCCTCAACCGCTGCTTGATACAAATTTTGTGCCCGTTCCAGATTTCCTTGCGCCGCTTCAGATGCTCCAGCGTTGCTCTGTAGAACACATCGATTACGGTAAGCTATAGTGTACTCAGGATTTAGTTCTATAGCTTTGTTATAATCAGTTATTGCCTCGTCATAATCCTGAAACATAGACTTCGCGACCCCACGGGTATTATATAATTCAGCATTTTCAGGATCCAATTGGATAGCATTATCATAGTCACTTATCGCCCCTTCAAAATCATCAAGTTTGGACTTCGCACGCCCACGATTTCTATAGGCCGCAGCATTTTCAGGATCCAATTGGATAGCATTATCATAGTCACTTATCGCCCCTTCAAAATCATCAAGTTTGGACTTCGCACGCCCACGATTTCTATAGGCCGCAGCATTTTCAGGATCCAATTGGATAGCATTATCATAGTCACTTATCGCCCCTTCAAAATCACCAAGGCCGGATTTCGTACGCCCACGATTTTCGTAGAAGCGAGTATTTTCAGGATTCAATTGAATAGCACTATCATAGTCTTTTATTGCACCTTCAAGATCACCAAGTTCGGATTTCGTACAACCCCGATCATTGTATAAAGAGGCATCTTCAGGCCCCAGTTGGATAGCGTTATTGTAATCGATGATTGCACCTTCACGATCATCCAACTCAACTTTCGCCTCGGCTCTGAACCAATAGGCCTCACTCAATTTAGGATTTAGTTGGATAGCTCTATTAAAATCAGTGATTGCCTTGCGATAACGTCGGTTCCAAAAGTTCTGTTTTCCTTTTAAGAGTTTGGCAAAGGAGCGAATAAGTTTTCGCCTGCGCCACTTCCTCAAAGGCTCCGCGGGTTCTTCCACTCGGTCAAGCAATGCCTTGAGCGCGTTTAACGAAATAGCGACACTGTGAAGTTCTCTATTATCTCTACTGACCAATGAACTGACGATGACCCCTATAACGTGTCTTTTTTCGTTTAACACAGGGCTACCACTATATCCATCAGATAGATTTGGTTTTATTTTGAACCATTTTTCACTTTCTTGGAAGCCATAAACGAACCCTTCTGTGACCTTAAATTTGCCATAAGGAAATCCGAAAATAGAAATAGGTTCATCCTTCTGTAGAACATCACTGTTAGAAAGTAGAAGTGGTATACCTTTATCGGTCAACCGATGTTATCAAAATGGATTTCCGCTCTACAATGGCATGAATATTTGTCACGACCTTGTCCGGTTTCACAAAAAATCCACTACCCCCGCCTTGTAAAGTGTTGAATAGGATGTGTCTGTGCTCTATGCGGACGCTGACATTACTATTTTGGGGTTTCTGAGTTTTTTCACAACAAGCCATTTTTAGAAACTTCGCCAGCAAAAGTGCTTGTACCAGTTCTGTTAATCCTCTACCCTCTCAATAATCTGTCCGGTTTCCCGATCTCTGAAGATGCGTTTCATTCTACCATCTGGCATCCGTTCCTCTTTGAGGAGGGCATACTGTTCATCAGCGTCTGATTGGCTTGCCTGTGCATCAGTCGTTTCGGCGGTGCCGCGCCAATCCTGAATTTCAACCGCTTCCCACTGTTTAGACTTCGCGGATTTATAACAGGCATCAATAATAGCGTTCACGACGTAGCCATCATAGAAGGTTTCTAAGGGTTCTCGTTCCTCGTCGATTGCGTTGAACATATCAAGGAACATGTCGCGATAACCGAGTTCCGCGACCTCATCACCAACTGGGAAAAGCCAACCGGTATCGCTTTCGGCTTTTTCAGCGACATAGCCACCTTGTCCAACAGCGGTGAACATCTCATAACCTGTGCGGAGCCAGTGATTGAGCCAGATCGTTCCCTCACTGCCGGAGACTTCATCTCGTAAATCCATGCCGCCACGGAACGCCCATCCGACCTCAAACTGTCCCATCGCGCCGCTCTCAAAGCGGATGAGTGCGATGCCGTGGTCCTCTGCATCAATCGGATGCACAAGGGTATCCGCCCAGCACACCACCTCAAGCGGTCTGTTGTTTTTGCCGACAAAGTTTCGGATAATCTCGATACAGTGGCATCCCATATCGACGATAGCACCACCACCGGCTTGTTCCAGATCCCAAAACCAATCGCTGTGGGGACCGGGATGTGTCTCGCGGGAACGCACCCATAGAATTTTCCCGAGTGCCCCGTTTTGGACGGACTCCAACGCCTTGAGAGTTTTTGGCGGATATACCAAGTCCTCAAGGTAACCCCCAAACACGCCTGTGTTTTCAACGATGTCCAGCATCGCCTTCGCTTCTTCAGCGGTGCGTCCAAGCGGTTTCGTACAGAGAATAGCTTTGCCTGCTGCTGCTGCGAGTTCAACCGCTTTCAGGTGCAAGTTATTCGGCAATCCAATGACAACAGTGTCTGTCTCTGGGTGGTTGATGGCTTCTGCCAAATCGGTTGTCGCGTGAGGGATATTCCACTCTTCGGCGAATGCGGTTGCGCGCTCTTCGCGTCGAGAGTAAACGCTGTGGACGCGATCTGCACCGCGTTGATTGTGGAGCGTCATCGTGTAGAACATTCCGATGAGCCCCGTGCCGAGCATTGTGACTTTGTGGCTTCTCAGTTCCGACATTATTTTTCCTTTCGCTACGATCTTTTAATTACAGCGGAAGGGCAGGCACAAGACCCGCCCCTACAAGCAGGGGAAACACAGGGAGGTCCGCCACCTTCCCTTTTGTTCCATCCATCTATCTTCCCATTATTGCGATTTGTATCCTGCGATGACACCCCAATCGTTAACTGTCCAACAGTGGTCCTGATCCGTCGCATGAACGCCCTTGAAGGTCGCGCCTCCCGGTATATTTGAGACTGTCCATGTCTGGCCACCATCGGTGGTATGTAAAACGGAATTGTAACCGCCAACAGCCCAACCGACCATAGCATCAACAAAGATAATATCGTGGAGATCGTCGTAGGATTCGGTCTTTTGCTGATTCCACGTGGCACCACCATCAGTGGTATGTAGGATCAAACCTTCCTGCCCACAAATCCAACCCGTGTTCTCATCAAGGAAGTGGATACCGAACAAATTATTATCAAAACCGGGGTCGCGTTTCTCCCAGTTTTCGCCGCCATCCGTTGTATGCAGGAGCGTCCCGAATGAGCCGATAACCCAACCTGTTGTGGGTGAAACAAACAAGATATTCTCAAGATTATTTCGGGTTTCGCCGACGCGTGCGCGTTCCGAGCTGCCGATCCAAGTTTCGCCGCCATCGGTTGTTTTGAGAATCGTATTCTCGGATCCGGCGATGAAACCGGTGGTTTCGTTAATCATCTGGATGCCCATCAAATTGGCACGAATGCCGCCTGGTCTTCCGCCACGTCCAGGGGTATCACTCCTCGCCATTTTCCGTGCCCAGGTTTTACCGCCGTCTTCAGTCTTCAGGATGGTGCCTCTACCGCCTGTGATATACCCAACGTTTTCATTTATAAAGTAGATATTATAGAGAGGTGCGGGACCGCCGCGCCCGAAACCTGCTGGGGGTCCACCACCGCCCCCGCCTGGTCTTTGCCCGGCACCTGGAGGACGCATATCAACTTCTACCTTCTCCCATGTCTTACCACCATCCGATGTTTTCAACATGAGACCACCGTTTCCAACGACTAAACCGTTTTGGTTATCCATGAAATAGACATCCTGTAACATTCCGTCGATGCCATCACCGCGGAGGATATCGTCTTCGCGCAGAACGGTCCACTCTGCATTGGCAACCGTCGCGAAAGAAAAAAGGAGCGTAAATCCAATAAACACTCCAAAAGAACCGATAATTGTTCTGATCATGGTAATCTCCTTTTTATTAGCCGTCAGCCATCGGAAACCTTTAGCCTTCAGCAAAGAGGTTTCTGGCGAAATTACATCCTTTTGCCGACTGCTGACGCTATTCTTCTGACCACTGACTGCTGATTGTCGACTGCTAACGGTTATCTTGCCGACCGCTGATCGCTGACAGCCGACTGCTATTAACCCGACTGAAATGCATCATAAATCTGTCGTGCTCTCTCTTCAACACTCCCTAAATAATTTTGACCTATTTGTTTGATGTAAAGTTCGGTTAATTCACCACTTGCCTCACCGAAGGCTTTGGCGAACTTCCGACACTCCTCCTTATCGCCCCCGGAGGCGTAGGCTTTGGTCTTCGCATCTGTGCCGGATTTTCGGACTTCAACAAACTTATCATTAAATTTGAGATAACTCCCATCACCGACAAATCGGACATCCTCAAGCGTTGTGAAATCAAGGGTCGGAAGCGCATCCGCAAGGATGGCACGCGCTTGTTCCATGCCTATTTTCTTTTCACGGAGCGCAATGGCGATCCCGAGAAAAAATAGGTCGTTCTTGTCGCGTTTCGCTTCTCCCCCCAGTTTTGCCGCGCGGAGTTTTTCAGGGTTCGGTTCAGACTCGTTGTAATAGGTGATGTCCTCTCTGACATCGCACGTTGCGGTGATTCGACTCTCCGTAAAAACACCAGCGAGATAGTCAGACAAGGGCATATTCTCCTGCTTGCAGTGCGCTGCGAGTGCTGTGACGAGCACCATAGATTCGCCTGCCGACTTCTCACGCATCGCAATAGCAGTGCGACCGCCTTGACTCCGAATGAGTGCTTCAGGACCGGTAATCATTCCGCCGCTCTCTTCACCAGCGAAAATCAGTCGCGGTTGCACACCGAGGGAAATCGTTTCACCGTAGACATCTTGAACAACAACTGGATCATCTGGTGCCTCGGCGAGTTGCTTCTCAATCTTCTTCATAATCGCGGCGATCTCTTTGAAACCGACTGGCACGTTAATGACCTTAACATCGTTTGCCTCACCCCATTGGTCCCAAGCAAGGGCGGAAGGTGTCGTCTTAATCATGAACCGCGGATGATCTTTCCAGCGTCCAGAAGTTTTGAGCTGCTTGGCGTAGAAGTCCATCAACATGAGAAATGCTTGATTCGGCGTGTAAATCGTCAAGAGTCGGTCGTCACCGAGATCAAGATAATCGACACCGAGGTGTTCCAATGTCTCTGCTCGCGATGCGTCCTCTATTTCACAAACGATAAGCCGATCACCATCCGGATCGGTTGCTTCAATAACAGTCCCGATGGGCTGTGTTTTGAGTTTTGTTGCGTAATCTGTGGATTTTACAACGTCAAGAATACTAAAATCGCAGCCAAGGTCATAAAATTCAACCTCGCCGGTCTTCGGGTTTCGGTCGAGTTTCCCGATATTGTGATAGAGTGGATCTGCCTCAACGTGAAGCCAGCGGACAGAGTTCCCAATGCCTAACCGCTCAAAAATAGCACGCATCGGACGATACATACACCCACCGACGCAATCGACTACGATTGGCGGTTTCACTTTACGAATGAGATTGAGATTCGCCTCTGTGGCGACACCACCTTTGAGATAGCCGACATAAAGCTGCACACCGTCGTGGAGTTCATCCAGTCGTTCAAAATCAATGTGTTCGTTATCAACTGCGCTGAACTGAATTGGATAGCCTTGCATTTCAGCGGTTTTGAGAATCTCTTCAATCTTGTTGACGAACTGCATGGATTCTTCCGGCAGATATTGACTCCCCTGATTGTTGAGGTCCTTGGTTGCGTTTTTGGTGCTAACGGAGTGGCTCGATGTGACATGCTCGCCACCGTCCAAATCAAGCATGAAAATCAGGAAAGATGCCATCCAGATGGGCAGTGTACCGAACCCTTTTGGTACGTACGTGCGAATCCCTTGTGCGGCTTGGATTCGAGCGATGTATTCGACATACTTCTGGGAGTTATAGCGGACTTCACACCCTGCGAGCTTCTCAACCGGCTTACCATCTGCGGTTTCGTTTGCGACAAGACTCTTACCGAGTGTCGCCAAGATAATTCCGATCTGGTTAATCGGGAAGCGGGTGTCCCAGGGATATAAAATATTCTGCGGACCTCGGATGCCGGCGGTCGAGACCTGCGCTTCCTTCGCATAATTGCGAAACCACTCCCAGAGGTTCAAACGCTCAATCAGTGCCTTATCAAGATGGAATATGAATGCCTCTGATTCGTCCTGCGGGAAAAGGGGTGTTTTAATAGAATCGGGTGTATTCCGTTCAACGACTGCGAAAAGCTGCTGTTCGGTGTGGTCCCTCTGATGACGATAACTCTCGTCAACCCTGATAATCATCAACGCCTCCTAAGGCGGATAGGAATTTGACAGACATATTATCACACTTCCATATTTTTTTCAAATCTGAATTTCTGGTTTGCTGATTAACTCTGACTTTCAAAAACATTTACTTTTTTCGGCAATCGGGATATACTTAATAACATAACAATCAACCTTACATTCCCCTTGTGTTTTGGAGCGGAGTTCCATGAAACGCCTATATCTATTACTCCTTTTTGTTTTAATCGGCGCAGTGTTATATTTAGACACTTATCCTGTCTTTGCGAAAGCACCCGATACTCCTAAAATCGTCTTTTCGGCATATCGTGAAGAAAATCGAGACATCTATCTCATGAATCCAGACGGAACCGAGCAGATAAACATTACCCAACACAAAGCACTTGATGGGTATCCCGTATGGTCCCCTACGGGGATGCAGATTCTCTTTGCATCGGATCGAGATGGCGTACGTGATTTATACTTGATGGCGGCGGACGGCTCTAACGTACAGAAGGTATTTGCGAAACGAGCGGATCGCTCCTCAGCCACTTGGTCGCCGGATGGCAAACAGATTGCTTATAGACGGCGGGAGCCCAGTGGAGCATTCGTCTACATCGCCACAATAGATGGCAAAAACGAGGAAAAAATCGCTTTTGGAGCTAGTCCTGCGTGGTCGCCAGATGGAGAAGAAATCGCTTTTCTCACTGGATGGCCCGAACGTATGCAGATCACTATCCTAAATGTTAACACGCGCAAACAGAAAGTATTCTTTCCCAAACCGGTAAGACCCTCGTGGATGACATCCCCAGCATGGTCACCTTCAGGGAATAAAATAGCGTTTACATGGGTCCATAAAGCACCGCTGGGAGAGTTTGCTGATACAGAGACAATTTACACTATAAACCGTGATGGCACAGGGCTTCAACAGGTCATTGATGACGAAGGCTTTCAGGAAACTTCTCCAGTCTGGTCGCCACGGGGAGATGCACTTCTTTATGATCGGTACACTAAAGGCAAACAGATGCAAATTTACAAAATTGGATTGAATGGCGGCGTTCCTGAGCGACTCACAAATCCGAAATTCTGGCATCTTGTAGGGGATTGGTTCGATCCAGCGTTTGCCCTATCTGTTTCACCGCAACCACAATTGGCAACAACGATATGGGGACTGATAAAACAACAGTAGTCTTTTTGTGATTAACTGATCCGTCTCGTTTACAAGGTGCTACCGTTCCCGTTCCGAAACAAGCAGATCAAACGAATTGCTCTGCCACCCACCTTCCATGACGATGTTGTCTTTTGTTTCACGTAAACGATCGACCATACGTGCTTTCATGCGGCGGAGTACATGTTTGTAACCGAGGTGATTTGCCAAGTTATGGAGTTCATGCGGATCGCTCTTCATATCGTAGAGCTCATCCTCGCTGTATGGATTGTAGACGTACTTCCATGAATCTGTCCGTACCATCCTAACAGAGGCAAGCGTCGGTTCATACCCGTGAAATTCGGCAAACACGTCATCGGGCCAATCCTCCACATCTTCTCCTTGTAACAGCGGCACAATCGACCTGCCGTCAAGATTATCGGGCATCGCTGCACCACCGAGTTCCAAAAACGTTGGCATGAGATCTACAAGGTTCACAAATTCATCACACGTCGTTCCTTGTGGTGTTCCGCCCGGCCATCGGATGACCAATGGAATGTGGTGTGTTTCCTCGTACATGTGGAACCCTTTGTTGAAAAGTCGATGGCTGCCGAGCATATCGCCGTGGTCGGTTGAAAAGATAACGACGGTATTTTCTGCCAGACCGTTCGCCTCAAGGCAGTCGAGAATCCGCCGAACTTGGTCGTCAATGAAGGTGCAGAATCCCCAGTAAGCAGCGATAACCTTCTGCCAATCGTGCCACGTCAAATGGCTGGCGTTCCACCGGAGCATCTCCTTCTGCTGGATGAGGGGTTTGTTGATGAATTGCTCATCAAAATTTCCCCACCGTTCAACGGTGTCAGGATCGTACATCGTATCGTAAGGTGCGGGTACGGCATACGGGAAATGCGGTCCGAAGAAGTTCGCGGCAATCATAAAGGGTTGCTCGGAATCCGTATAGCCGTTGATTAGTTCGATCGTTTTATCGGCGGTCCACGCTTCCATCGTCCGTTCAACGGGGAGCGGAAGTCTTCCATAGAAGGGTGCCTCGCCACCCCACTCAAAGGGTTGGACGGCATCTCTATCAATTCGGAAGTCAATTCCGTCCTCGCGGAGCCACTGATGCCACTCATTATAAGGGTGCCATTTGTCGTAGCCCCAGAACTCGGTGTCGCCTTGCTTGGCGAGGTGCCACTTACCGATACAACTGACCTGATAGCCTGCTGCACTTAGGAGTTTTGGATATGCTGGTTTGTCAAGAATCTGGTTTGCGAACACGCCGTTGAAATTCCCCATGTTTGAGAGTTGTCCGTGGTTATGGGGATAGAGTCCAGTGAGCAGCGACCCACGCGCCGGTGAGCAGAGCGCGATCGGGGTATAGGCGTTCGTAAACCGCATACCTGTTGCGGCGATTTCGTCAACGGCAGGCGTTCTACAGACGGGAGCACCATTGCAGCCCAGAGAATCGAAACGCTGCTGGTCGGTGAGAAGGAAAAGTATATTGGGTTGTTGTGCCATATTATTCCTTTTCGGCTTTTTGATTCGGTAGAGGTTGAAACCTATGTATGACTCAAACTTTATAAAGGAGAGGTATCCCAATGCGAGCGAGGCTGATTCCGATTGCCGTGAAAACCCATTTTCTCATAAGTTGAATTGCAGTTGCAAGAACATTGGTGTCAGCATTCCCTTTGAGATTCAAGTGGGTTCGGATACGATAGCGATATTCTTTGGTCCTTTGAAGTCGAGTTCAATTCGCTCAAATTGGACCGAATGTCGTCGATAGAAGTCCTCAATTGCCGTCAACAATTCATACTGTCCGCGACGCTGTTCATCCCAGAAGTTACAGCACGGAATTATCACGGCAGGGCGTACAAGGGCTGCCTCTCCCAATTGACGTAATGCGCCATCCGGATGGAGTCCAACCAACAAGTCATAGTAGTCTGCCATCTCAGGTTCAAATTGTTCGGGACGATGTTCAATGCCTTTGAGTACTGTACGGCGCGGATCAATGAGTTCGCATGCGAAGTTTTTCTTTTTGGTGAGAAGGCGCGTTAATATTCCCTTGCCACCTGCAACATCGGCAACAGCCTGGATCGTATTGCCGTATCGCGACGCAATAAAATCTGCGACGACTTCAAATCGTTGTGGATCGCCGTATACTGGGTGTTGTTTTCTACTCATATCAAATTCTCCGGATTTAACGCCTCTAACGCGGGATGGACGAAGCGACCATCTTTCCGAATAAGGTTTCCGTCAAAAGACATTTCTCCACCACCGTGTTCTGGTGTCTGAATCATCACCATATCCCAATGGACAGCGGATCTGACTCCGTTATCCGCTTCCTCATAAGCCTGACCGGGTGTGAAATGAAACGATCCAGCGATCTTTTCATCGAACAGAATATCGAGCATCGGACTTGTGATATACGGGTTGAACGCAATAGCAAACTCGCCAATATAGCGTGCTCCGTCGTCTGTATCGAGGATGGCGTTTAGCCTTTCAGTGTTATTCGCCGTTGCCTCAACGATTTTACCATTTTCAAAGCGGAGTCGGATGTCTGTAAAGGTGGTTCCTTGATAGATTGTGGGTGTATTGAAATGTATAGTGCCGTTGACGGAATCTCGCACAGGGGCGGTGAAGCATTCGCCATCGGGGATATTCTTCTCGCCAGCGCAAGGAATAATGGGAATATCCTTGATACTGAATCGCAAATCAGTACCCTCACCGACGATGTGGACTTCATCGGTTTCCTCCATCAGGGACTTGAGGGGAACCATCGCGCGCTCCATGCGGCTGTAGTCGAGCGTGCAAACGTCGAAATAGTAATCCTCAAATGCCTCCGTGCTCATCTGCGCCTGCTGCGCCATTGCTGGATAGGGCCAGCGTAGGACAACCCATTTTGTGTGCGGCACGCGGATATCATTGAGGGGCCGAATCCAATACTTTTGATAGCGCTGCATTGCCTCTGACGGAACATCAGACATCTCTGTGATATTATGACTCCCACGAATACCGATGTATGCTTGTACCTTCTCCATACGATATATTTCGTATTCACCAATCAATTTTATTCCGGCATTGTCTCCACCAAGGATGACTTCACGTTGGATACGGTTCTGTTTGAGTTCAACGAGCGGAATCCCACCAGCGTTCCGAACCGCTCGAATGAGGGCAATGACCATCTCCTGCGGGATGTCAATGCCCTCTATGAGCACAAATTCGCCGGGTTGGACTTTGGTGGAATGGGTTGTGAGAACGTTTGCGAGTTTATCAAGTCGTGGGTCGTGCATATTTACCTCGAAAATGATTGTGGTTGCGTATGTAAAAATTCAAAAACGGATTTCAATTTTCAATATTGTTCATTTGATTTAAGGTGTTTTCTCCCAGAACAGCCATTGCATTGTCAGTGAGCGACATCCACCGCATATCATCTGCCCCGAGGCGTAACAGGTGTGTGGCACCCGGTGCATCATTTGCACCTAAACCCCGCTCGATAATATCTGTCCGTGGATCGCGTTCAAGCCATTTGGCAATTCTGTTTTCCAAACGTTCAGGAGAACGGATAGCAAAGATATTTACAATTTCCGCCGATTGCAGATCCAAGAGAAAATCGACATTCCAATGCAAGGTTTTTCCCTGTCTCGGCAATAGGTTTCCGCTTCCCAAACCGCATTCGGTGAATTGGTGTATCATTTTTTCCCGGATGGTGTGTGGTGGTTTATCACCGCTCCGCGTTGCGTGCCGAATGAGCCGCCGCGCCAGTGAAGTCGCGCCCTTCTCTGACAGTGCGGAACCGACATAGGTATAATCACCAGCAAGTAGTGAAATCCATTTCCCTTTTTTGAAGCGTCCGAATTGTAATGTGGTATTCCCTTTAAGGCGGATTCGCAAGATGTATGTTCCAGCCTGTGATTCATCGCCGATGATGCAGATGCTTGGATTTTCCATCGATTCAATACATAGGCTATATCTCTGTCAACCCTGGGACATGTTCGTTTTCATATTTTTCAGTAAAAGGAGCAGGCACCCGCTGTGTGTCATAGCGGAACCATACACAGGTAGTGTCTGTTATTTTAAGACTCATCGGACAGGAAGGCTCCGCTACAAGGCACATTTAGTTTTCAAGGTTCAAGAGGGCATGTGTGAACTCATCAATGCTTGATGCTTGCGCGGCAACACGGTGTAACTGATCCAGACGTTGTAGATCGTCAATGGCACTCAGAAAAGGCTTTAGTTTTTCCGCGACATCCGTTTGGAATCGGACATCTAACACTGTGAGTATTGCTTCAACTGCGTACTGTTTTTTCCCTTGTTCAATGCCTTGTTCAATGCCTTGCTCGATACCTTGCTCGATACCTTGCTCGATACCTTGTTCAATGCCTTGTTCAATGCCTTGTTGCAGTATATATCGGTAAGTCGATGATTCTAACATAGGTCCCTCCATTAGATGTTGAATGTCGGCAGGATCAACGATTAAACCACTCAAAACCCATTGCCATAGTAATAAATCCTTCTGAAGCTCTGGCTCTAACGACAGTGCACGCGTGATTTGATGACATTCCTCAACCCATTCGACCGCTGATACCCCTGCCCGTGGGCGCATCAACGGAGCAAACGCCATCAAGGAAGTCTGACCCGTCTCAAAAATGGACTGACCCTCAAGTTCACTGAGGCGGATCACTTGATACTCTATTTCAATCTTGTGTCCTGGAAACGCTTGGCTATACCCGCCCGGATCATTCTGACCTGCATCCGGGCTCAAATAGATGATGTAAGACAAAATCGGCAAGCCGTATCGTTCAAAGCATCGCCCGAAATAGCCAACCTTGCGTTGGATTATCTCTGTCCTCGTCTCCCTGCTGACTTGGAATTCAATATGCACTAAGACTTCTTGCTCTTCAACAAGTGTCTTCGCCAAAACGTCCATACGGCGTATCTCAACGGTGGGAAGTTCAGTCTCAAGTTGCTCAAGGAACTTCAGCCCTGGGATTTTGGTCAGGGCCCGCAATAAATCTTCGGTGAACGTTCCAAAGATATGTTTGCTGACAATATCGTATCGGTTGTGCGGTAATTCTTCAAGGAACTGGTTTAAGATATCTTCCATATCCAGATTATACCTCTATTTGTTGATGAATGTCAACTTTTTTGGCAGAAATATTCAATTGTCAAATTGTCTGAATCGCGGATTATCGCGGAAGACGCAGAGGACGCGGAGCTGCGGGTTTGGCAGGCAGCAACCGCTTGGTAATTTAGCGGGGTTTTGGAAGAATTGAATGGGTCTGACTTTTTTGGAATTGGGTATTGAAACAAAAGCGAAAATCTATTAGAATAGCAAAAGAGGAAGATCGTTACAGCAAGCGCACGTAAGTCCAACTTCGGCGGGCTGGATAAACGGAACGGTATTTTATTGCTATACCCACCTCAACGAACCGCAAGGAACATTAAAAGAATGAAAACGCGTCTATTATCTGTTGGATATGTCACGGTGATTGTGCTAATGGTGGTACATCTTCTGCCGGTTTGGGGTTTCAAGTATTTCCCGACACAAGACGGGGCAAGTCATATCTATAACGCTTATGTTGTGAAAGAATACCACAAACACGAAAACTACCGTTTACGCGAAGTCTATGAACTGAACGCGACTATCTTTCCAAACTGGACATCCCACGCACTCTTGGTATTACTGTTGTATGTCTTTCCGCCGCTCGTTTGCGAAAAGATCGTGCTGACGCTCTGTATCAGTCTCCTGCCGCTCTCCCTATTATATGTCCTCAACGGTGTTCAAAAGAAAAATATGGTCTTCGGACTGCTTGGGTTTCTCTTCGCCTATAACTACCTGCTTCACATGGGATTTTACAATTTCGTCCTCAGCATGTCGCTGTTTTTCTTTACGCTTGGCTACTGGTGGAGAGTTAAGGATAAACTCGGATTGATCAACATCGTGGTCATATACGTCCTGTTGTTGGCGACTTACCTAACGCACTATCACTCTTATGCGTTGCTGATTATGTCGTTGACGTTCTTCGCTCTTTTCTCATCAGGCTATGATGCGCTGCGTGGAATGTGGGGATATAAGGAGACATCACAACCACTGGCACAGCGTTTCAAAGAGGGTCTGACGAAACTTAAACCTGCCCTGACTTTCATAGGCAGTCTTATCCCTGCTTATTTTATCCTATTCTCCTACTATTTCTTCCTTACCAACGCTCACGGGGAGGATGGTAACCATAAGGGATTTGCGTGGTTAAATGACTATTTCTTTGGCATGAAATCTTTGGTCTCTTTTCGGGACGATCACGTACTTATCGGACGGGTGCTGTTAGTCTTTTTTGCTACTGCCTTTGTACTTACGGTCATCAATAGAATCTGGCAGTGTTATCAATTTCGCAAATCAGAGGAATGGAAAGAGACTGGCGAACGACTTTGGATGAGGTTTGTGAGCCAGATGGATGGGTTTCTGCTCATGGCAATTCTCATCACTGTAATGTATTTCATAGCCCCGTGGTCAGGCTACAGCGGCGGCTGGATAAACGACCGGTTTCATTTGTACATATTTCTTGTGTTGCTGCCATTCTTCGCTGTCAACCTGCATCGCTACGCAAACTATGCGGTAGCGGGAGTTATTATAGTTCTATCCCTATGGCATCTCGGCTACAATGTCCACACATACACGCTACTCAATCGGGACATCACCAACGCGCTCTCATTGGAGGGTATGGACGAAATAGATACGATTCTCACGAGTGAACCGGGAGAATGGGGTGGTTTTTCAGATTCGCTCGGTTTTCAACCGAAATACGTTGAACCGTTTGGGCATATCGAGGGTCTACTGGCAACGCATAAAGGAATCGGTTACCTCGATAACTATGAAGCGAATACGGATCACTTTCCGCTGCAATACAAACAAAAAGAATTGCCTTCTGATTACGCCATCATTTGGCGGACAGAGTATGACGATGTTGCCGGTTTAGAGGAAGAGTATGAACTCATTGATTCTAACGACTACAACCGCCTCTATCGCCGCAAGCGTGCAGCACCGAATGCCGAAATGTGGGGTGGTGGAACCACCGTTGCCTTTGATTTGCAACCGGACGATGGACAGACGGCACCCGGGTATATCGCTGTTCATGGGGATACGGTCTATATGGATGGGCAATACGGCTGGCTGACAGAATCAGAGCGGGAAGATTTCAAGAATGAATCTGAAGCCTCCCAACCCTACGAAGATAGCATTTGGGCGATGGAGGATGGCGTTTTCCGAGTGGCACTTCCCAACGGAACGTACGAAGTGACCTGCTATTTCAGTGCCAGCGAATCTGAACCGTTAGAGATAAACCTCATTGCGGGGGGTGAGAAGCAGATTCAACGATTGCGGATTCCTGTCGGAAATGAGACAATTGAGAAGCGTTACAATATCACGATTATGGATGAACACCTAACACAAGTAATATATACCCGTGGGAAAGGTAAGTACAAACGGTGGGGTTGGAGCGGTTTTAGCATTCAATCAACCGATGATGGACCGAACTTTCGTCTTTCTGAAGAAACCGAGCAATGATGATTCGGTGGAATGTTTAGTCCTTATGTCCTACGCCAGTGGTTTTCCCCAAGTACCCCTTGCTTCTAATCTGCCAAACTTCGGTGTTTGAATCGGGATGCGTAATCATCCCAGTATTGTCGTGGTCTTGCTGTTTTCATAGTTGTCAATGTTACCCACTACCTGAAGGTAGGGGCTTGTGCTTCCTCGACAACGGCACTTCCGAAGAAGCGACTTACATCGTCTCCACTTTAGGCAGCCAAGCCTGCCCGTTTGATATTGATAGCAGCGTTTACGTCTCGGTCGTGGTGCGAACCACATTCGGGACACGTCCACTGCCTATCAGAAAGAGAGAGGTCTTTGTTATGGTATCCACAATCACTACAAGGCTTTGTCGTTGCTGTCCATTGCCCGATTTTGACAAAGGTTTTACCGTGCTTCGCACATTTCTGTTCCAGTATTTGCAGAAACTGGTAGAAGGCGTGGTCAGAGACTTTGCGTCCCCAAAGCCGTTTCATGCCGTCAAGGTTGAGTGTCTCAAAAAAGAGGGTATCAAACTCTGTGCAAAGTTCGTCAGCAAGTTTCCACTGCCAATCTTCTCTTTGTCTGGCAACTTTTCTGTGTTGCCTTGCCAAAGCGCGAGCCGCACGATACCAATTGTTAGAGCCTTTGACTTTACGACTGAGGGCTTTACTGAGGGATCGCAACTTGTTGAGTGATTGCTTGAGAAACTGCGGAGATTCTATCTTGTGTCCCTCGTCGCTTGTAAGGAATGTTTTGTTTCCGTAATCAAACCCTGCGCTCTTACCCGTCTTGGGTTTGTTTGTGGAATCGTCAACATTTTCACACGAAAAGTATATCCAATAGTCTCCACACCTATCTCGCTTGATGGTGATTGTCTTAAGGATACCTTTGATTTCACGGTGTTTGTGGAAGGAAAACCATGTATCTATGCAATTGATTTTGATACGGTTTCCTTCGAGGGTATAGCCCGCTTGTGTAAACGTCATAGAGGTGTATTTATGACGCGGTTTTATCTTCGGTCTACCAACTTTGCGGTTCGTTTTACCGGCTTTTCGGTCTTTCTTATTCTGAAAAAATGCGTCTTGCGATTTACCATACCGTAATACAACGTCTTGCACAACTTGGCTCGGCAGGTCTTTCCAATGCGGTTTCGTTCGCTTTTTGAGGGTGGCAATATGCCTTTTGAGTCTATATGCCGACACATCTTTTCCAAACATACGACGATACCGACGTGCCAACAGCATGATATGCAGGTGAATGCCCCACATATCATCAATCATGTTGCCAAGTTTGATGACATTCTTTTGAGACTGAAGTTTGAACCCGTAGGCTTTTCTCATTTACCGCTTTGACCTTCAATGTAATCTTTTATGACTTGGAGGGTTACACCCCCACAGGAACTGACAAACTTTGAACGTGTCCACAGAGAGGGTAAACGACTGTTCAGGGATGGATACTCTGAACGCAAAGCTTTGGAGGTATACCCTTTGATTTTGCCAATGATTTTGTCTATAGAATGCATGGGCGGTATATCTATCAACAAATGGACGTGTTCAGGTTGAGTTTCAATCTCTATGATATGGTAATCGTAGTCGTCCTGCTTTTCGCGTATCAGTTGCTTAAGACGACCTTGTATCTGTGTATCCAAAACTTTACGCCGATACTTGGTACACCAGATGACATGATATTGACAACTATAGATTGTTTTGTTCGTTGTTCGATAATCACGCTTTTTATTAGCGATTTTCAGTGGCATAATATCTTACCTTTCTATTGTAGTATATGATACATTATACCACATTTTGATTAGATTGGCAAGTTTATTTTCAACAACGTCCTACGCCGTCTACATCCCCTACCTAAAGGCAGGGGGTTTGACGGGAATATGCTAAATTGTCAGGCTCCGTCTCACAATCACGATCCCGGACATATCGCCTTCCAGTTCACGATAGACCTGAAAGCCGGCCCCAAGGAACATGTCAAGACGTCCGTGGAAGTTCGAGTAACTGTCGGTGGCTCGACGGTCTGGGTACGCCTCCACAATCCGTAGGTTTCGCTTGGCGAGTAGATCACACGCTGCCTCGAGCAGAAGGCTTGAGAGTCCTGTGCCTCGAAAGCGTTTGGTTACAACGAAGCACACAATGGACCCAACAGATTCATCGTCAGGACTCGCCAGAACGCCCATAGCAGCTAAGTGCGAAAGGGAACGTTTTTCGGCTGCGTGGCACCACCCAACCGGACGGTTGTTGAGATAAGCAAGGATGCCTGTCGTTTCACCGCGTTGGATAAGTTCAGCCTTCCACGCACGGTTTGCTGCGGCAGTTCTCTCAGACCAATCTTCGCCATTGGCTCCGACCCAATGGAAATAGCAACAGTAGCATGAGGCTCCCTCGGGATTGTCGGCGAATGCGTCTCCATCGAAGTAGTCAAGGAAATCGTCGGCACGGTCTGGTGTAAGTTCGCGGAGTTCAAGGTTCGTCAAGTCTATATCATGCGGCATTTCTGCTGATCCTTTCCAGAGTCAAATAGTGTCTATAGTAAACCTACAATTAATTAGACATTGTAGAAGGGCGAGGTTACAAACCTCGCCAGCGGTGGTGAGGTATTTTATGTTTTCCAAAGCACCCTCTTACTTTCGGGTTTACTATATATCGTTCCTTGTCCACACCTTGATTTAACACAACAACTCAGGAAGATCCCTTATTGAGTCTGCCCGTCCTAAAGGAGATGCACCAGACCATTTCAAATCTCGATCTTGATACCACGCTGCCTGAATCACCCTCATGCCGACAGATGCCGCACCTTGCAGTTCATCGTAACCGCCATCCCCAACAAAGTACGCTTCGGAAGGTTGAACACACATACGTGAACACGCTAACTCGAATATCTCCCTATCAGGCTTCATTACGCCGACACTGCAGGAAAATACAACTGGGTCCACGTGATCTTGAAGCGGACAGAATCGCCAAGCGAGGACCTCTTCTGGTAAGGCATTGCTGATAACCCCAACTTTCAGCCCACGCGCTCGGACTGCGCGTAACATTTCAAATATCTGAGGCTCGACACAACTCAAGACTTTTGATTTCCATACCTCATGCTCTTGGGCGGCCACGACAATTTCATTTTCCGTGAGGGGCGACCCGACTGCTTTGCACAAATGGGTGAACCTCGCCAGACAATCAGGAAATTTTCCGATCATCGCGGCATCCTCGTTCTCTGACCACCAAAGCAAAGATTTATCTTCGGTCGTGCCCAGTCGTTCATGGAACGGAGCTCTTGCTTGGAAATCACTTCTCGTTTTCTCAGTTATGAGCGTCTCGAATAAATCAAAGAAGACTGCTTTCACATTACCGCTCCGTTAGGTTGTCAATTTTCCACATACTGTTTCTCGTCCCCCGAACATGAAAACATACTGTTGGCGCGATTGTCGCGCAGCACTTGAGGTATCATCTCTCCAATACATCGAGACAAGATTTCAAGCGACGATCATGATCGGCATATTGTTTTAGCCACTCAACGACCGTTTTGCCATCCTCAAGTCTGGCTTGTAAATCCGCGCCATGTTCTACAAGATACCGCGTCGTTTCTACATGTCCATGACCGGCTGCGCAGTACAGCGGAAAATGCGCGTGATCTGATGTTACATTGACATCCGCTCCACTGCTGACCAACTGTTCTACAATTTCTTGGTCACCGTTTCGCGCAGCATGGTGCAAGGCTGTATCACCACGGGCGTAACGCTCCTGCACTAACGTTGGATCGTCATGGAGCATTGCGTTGACTCGCTGTACATTGGCTAAGAAAACGGCGTATATAAACTGGCGAGCGGCTTCGCTTGATGGTTTGGCATGTGCATCCAAGCCGCCATACGCAACGAGTAATGATACGACCTCCTTATTGTCTGGTACTTCCCCAGCATAGTGAATCACATAACCATCATGCGCTGCCAAATCAGCACCACAGTCTATTAGATATTTAACAACATCATAATGGCGGTTTAATCCGGCATGAAATATAGGGCACCATTCGTATTTGTCGTCTTGATTGACCAGACGAGGATCCTGTTCAACGATTTTCTTTACGACATCGAGGTCCCCGTTGGCTGCCGCGTCATGAATTGAACCGAGTTTCATATTTATTCTCCATCGTGTTAGGTTAATTGTATTTCCAAAAAATAAATAGTAATTTAAGTTTACATTATATATGATAACATATTTGATTCAAAAATGCAAATTCATTTTACTTGTTGAAGGCATTTTTCTTTGGGAATGATTCCGGGGAGACTCTCAATACATACCTATGTCGAAATGGTGTGAGTTGACTCATGGTGTCCATAACGCATCAATCTTGCCCATAATTGATGCCACTTTCTCAGGCTGGTTGTGTTCAAGAACATAGAGTAAATCCGGCAATGGAGCGGTATGGCGATAAAAAGCGCAGCGAGAATACCAACCTTCGTCAATAACGCCATCGTAATAAGCAACCAAATCGCCAACATCTTCTGCCGGATCACCAATCGTGCAACTTCCCCAATCAATAATTCCAGTGACGGTTTCCCTATTGACATCGACTAAAATGTTGTGTGAATAAAAGTCTTGGTGAATAAGAACGGGGGTAAAACAAAAGATAGACGGGTTGGCTATTACCTGTTTGAAATAGATGTTAAGTTCTTCTTGCTGTTTGTGGGTGAGCAGCGGAAAGATATGGGTTTGTATTTTTCCGTGCATTTTAGTTATCCCTTCCTGCCATGCCTGTGGTGTCGTATAAACATCGGTCTCAAATAAGTCTTGCACACGGTCTACCGGAAAGCAATGCAATGCGGTGAGAAAAGCCCCTAACGGCGGTTTCCACCACGATGCCGATTGTACGTGCGATGGACACTGATCCAGTGGCGTTCCCTCAATGAAGGCATATCCCCCAAACACAAACGGATAATGTTGTGTGGGTTGCCCATGGTAGAGATACTGCGGAATAGGTAAGGGAACGGTAGGAGCAAGTTTGGTCAGTAAACGTATTTCACGGACCAAGGCGTGTGCTGCGACCTGATGTTTAGGGAAGCGAAAAACGAACTCCTGATTGACCAAAAACGTCCGGTTCGCCCAGCCTTCGTGGAGTGGTTCCCATGTTTCAATCGACAACTGAGGGAAGTTTTCGGTAATCGCTGCGTGGTAATTTTTCTCAGTTGCATGGTGGTGGGATCGTATTTCGACCATTGTTTCTCGTTTCTATGTGTCACTTCAATTACCATACATACAAATGGGGTTCTCTTTCCCGAATCAACGCCTTCACCTGAGTTGACTCGATTTGCAGAGCAATCTCTTGGCTGCCCATGTAATTGCGCCATTCTGTATCGGGAAGTAAATCCATTTTATAAAGGATTTCCCGAATTGATTGACAGATGGTGTGGATGATCTCACCGCGCGTTTCATGATTGTTTGCTGATTCGAGTTTCTTAAGAGATGGTTCTATAATGTCTATCCATTTCGGGAGGCTTTGTGCCTGCCAGTGTAGCCATTTCCAGTATACGGGAAAACGCTTATTGAGCAGACACAGAAGTCTTAGAGTCCCTTCAACAAAAGCACCCTGGCCGATGAGAAAACCTATACCGTCTCCGCGTTTAGCTAAACGATGGCACGAATTGTAGTCGCCATTGTGCCAAATTCCCCATAGATCACTCGCGATCTTCCACTTCCAGATGTCTGCCGGATAGTATGCCTTTTGGAAAGAGGATATGCGTTCGCTAAGGGCATTTGAAGGGTCGTAGAGAACAAAACCAGACGACGCGTAACAGAGGTTGTTGTCATCAGCGGCAGCCCATTCCTTGATCGTTACCGGTGGATAGGCAGACTCGTGAAAGTCACGATAGACTGCGTCAATGGTGCTTATCCGTATCGTCTTAGGTTGCAATTTGGCTGTGTCAATTCCTAATAGCTCATCTGGAATAACTGTTTCTAAAACCTGAGAAATAGAGGAGCCATACTCTGCAATATCCTGTTCCGACAGCAGTAGTTGGCACTTGTTCGGTCCCCAGTCGTGATCGCGTGACAGTTCGTCGTCGGCACCCAAAACGTCAGATCCTAATCCGATGACTCCAGCACTAAGACGGGGAAGGACATCCGAAAAGCGTTCTTTTAAGACGGGTAGAAAGACTTCATCAAATAAAATTTTACAGTACACGTGCCCCTTCAGCGGTAACTCATAGTTTTCAGGGTTGAGCTGCGAAGAGTCTTGTTCTTTCATCAGCCACCTCTTTGGTGATGCGACGATTTTGTTCAACGAATGATCTTGCAGAAGTGAGTTGGAGAATCCGCTTCACCTTGGATCCCTGCACTCAATTGTTAAAAATATACTAAATTTTCTGGAAAAGGTCAAAATTTTTGAGTCGTTTTCTTTGTGGTACGGGCAAAAATTGTGACGGGCACTGATAGTGCTGGCGATGTTTCAAACCTCAACCAAGCGCATTCACCACAGCGTCGCCGACCTGTGAGGTTGTGGCTTGACCGCCAAGGTCCTGTGGGAGGGTTTTGCCTGCCTCGACGACCTTTAGTACGGCTGCATCTATCGTTTGTGCCGCTTCTACCTCACCGATGAAGCGCAACATCATCGAACCAGAGATAATTGCTGCCAATGGATTCGCGATGCCCATCCCCATGATGTCCGGGGCACTCCCGTGAACCGGCTCGAACATCGACGGGAATCGACGTTGTGGGTCGATATTGCCGCTCGGAGCCAGTCCCATGCTTCCGGTGATAATTGCGCCGATGTCCGTGAGGATATCCCCAAACAGGTTGCTGGCGACGACTACATCAAAGTCTTCTGGTCTCCGCACGAAATCCATACAGGCTGCGTCCACAAGCAACGATTCCGTCTCTATGTCGGGATACTTTGTGGCGACTCGCTCGAAGGCTGTATCCCATACAATCATGCCGTAGCCTTGCGCATTCGATTTGGTGATCGAAGTGACTTTGCGCTTCTTATCTCGTGCCCGAGCTTGCTCGAAGGCATAAGTGATAATCCGCTCGCAGCCGTGGCGCGTAAATACGCCAACCTGCACGCCGATCTCTTCGGGGAATCCTTGGTATTGAAACCCACCGACGTTGGCATATTCCCCTTCTGTGTTTTCTCTTATCACCACCAGATCAATATCCCAAGCACTTTTGTCCTTGAGCGGCGTGTTAATGCCGGGATAGAGGACACTGGGTCGCTCACAGACGTACTGATCGAATCTACGTCGGATAGGTAACAGAAGCCCATTGAGCGCAATGTGGTCTTGGATGTCGGGGTGCCCGACTGCGCCAAGATAAATCTGGTCGAATTCCGCAAGGGTATCAAGGGCATCTGCTGGCATCATGTGCCCATGCTCGAAATAGTAGTC